>CALXBV010000079.1 GCA_944386635.1 uncultured Clostridia bacterium | reverse complement strand
AATTTTAATAAAATAAGATAGAAATCTTTTACTCATACAGAAGATAATGTAGACTTAGAAACAGAAGAGATAGGTGATTTAGAATTAGTTGTTCCCAAAGGAACTGATGAAGATACACTTTCTACTCTTTTAAAGACAACAGCACCTTATTTGTTAACTCAGGATATTCCATTAGGAATTTTAAGTGGAATGGTTGGATATAGTGGTGGTACTTCGTCTAAAGAAGCTACAACTGCTGAAAAATTTACATATCAAGTTATAAAGGAAGCTATAACTAGGATGACTGTTAATAAATATGAATTGGAAAGTATAAAATTACAGAGTTCATATGACGATTGCGATTATAATACATATAGTAGACAATATGTGGTTAAAGTTTATGAAAATGGATATGAAGAACTAGAGTCTATTGGTGATCCTACTTTAGTAGAGACAAGAAATGAGAAGACAACTGAGAAAAAAATTAATGGTACAGAGCAATATAATTATGAAACATTTTGGTATGTGGCAGAAGCTATAACTTATGATAGGATAATTAATAATTCTTTCAGTTATGAAAAATACAATTCATCCGATGTTGAAAATCTAATAAATCCTGATTCTAATAATTTGATTAGTACTGTTGAGATAAACGAATTATCTGAGGAAATATCACCTATTATTGTTAATCAGAATGCTGAAGTACCAAGTGAGAATGCACCATATAATACAGTGGTTCGTACTAATAGATATATTCAAAAAGAGGGTGTATCTTATATATATGAAAAGGAATGGAAGGATAAATTAAGTGTTAGCAATTCTTCTAATGAAGAATATGATTATAATACGGCTAAGAACTTTAATACAACCAATGATGAGAAATATTCTAATATAAAAACTAATAAGATTATTATTAGTGAAGATAAATTTGTTGAAGATAATCCTGAAGGAAGTGGATTATTTGATCGATTGACTAAGGAAGATACAATAAATAATCTAAATGGTATGAGTATTATTGATTTAATGAATTCTAATTCGGGTATATATAATGAATATATAAGAGTAAATTCTGATTATTCAGAATATCAAGCAATAAGTAGAAATAATTTAAGACCTGCATATAATCAGATAAAAAATATTATTAATATATTAGTAAAAAGGGTTAATTCTGAAAATCCTGAAGATAATACTGAAATAGAAATTAATTCATATACTACAGGACATGCTGTAGAAGGAGCAATACCTTTCGTATATGGATCAAGTTTAGGATATGATGTTACTGATATAAGTCTACAATCCACTACTACTTCAACATATATGTCTGGTATGGATCTTTTGAGGCAATATATTTTTTCTCATGAAGGTATAGGACCTGCAATTACTCAAAATGCTGACGGGGCTGATTGCTATACAGCATATGATGATGGTGCTGGTAATATTACAATAGGGCATGGAATAAACTTAAGCGGTAATCCAAAATATATGCAACAGTTAGAAGCTGAATATGGAACTATTACAGTTGGAACTTTAATTCCTGTAGAATCTGTTGAGACAATTGAAAACGAAATGGTAAAATCATATTATGATAAAGTAAAGAATGGAACTAATGGATTAGATTTAGAAGAATATCAAATACATGCTTTGACTAGTTTTGCATATAATTATCAGGGAATTAATTTTAGTGAATTTACTAGATATTATAATGACCAAAATTATTGGAATCAAGAAACAGATAATAGATATGAAGAGGTGTATGAAAAGTATAAAGATAATCAGACTGCTGTATCACAGATACAGGCAGAAGCAGATTTGACTACAGGAATGTATGAAGAGTTTTTTGCTCCTGTAGTTTATAGTGATGGAGAGTTATTACAAGGATTGGTTAGAAGAAGAAAATCTGAATATATATTATTTTCTTTGGGATATTATGATACTTTACAAAGATTTTGGTCTTTAGGTGGATCTAATTTACCAGGAATAGAACTTTTAAATGCTGATGGTACTATTAATTATGATAATGTAAAAGAATTACAATTATGGTATGAACAAGACTTATTTATTGATGGGCCAACAACTTCTTTAAATCCACAACCTAGCAGCATTTATAAATATGGAGATAATTCTGAGGTATCTACTTCAAAAAGTACTAATTTATCGAAGGCTATAACTGAAGAATATAGAATGTATTTTAATGCTACTGGTAGTTCATCATCACCAGATTATCCTAAAGTTATACCTATAAATACATATTTCCAATGTACTTGGTGGGCTGAATCAATGGCATACTATTTTCTTTATTCTAGCTCAGGCGGCGAGATAAGTGAGCCTATTGGAAAGGGAAATGCTCTTGGAGATGGTGCTCAAGTAGCATCTAATATGTCCAAAATTTATGGTGTTCCAACATACAGAGTAGACGAATTAGAAGTTGGAAAACATTATGTATTTTCTATTAATAATCACGTTGTATATGTTGAAGCTGTCGGAAATACAGAAATTGTTGTTAGTCATTGTGGATCTGGTACAAATTGGTTTGGAGTATCTGCAGTTTCTAGAAATAGTAGTCAAATTAATGGTACTTATGTTTGTATGGAAGATATTTTAGCTACATATGGATTTTAATTTTAAGGAGATTTATATGAATAAAAAAAAGATAATATTTTTATCAATTATTATACTTATAGTAATATTTATATTAGTTATTTTATTTTTAAATAATAATAAAGGTGAAGACGATTTATCTAATGTAGTAATATATGATCCTCAAGTTCCAGAAGTATTAGAAATAATGGAAAAAACTTCTGGAAAGATTACTACTTTAAATAGTAGAGGAACTTTGTATACTGTGAAAACTTGTTTGTCTAAATTCTTTATGCAATGTGCACTTTTGAATGATGATGATGGAGTTTCAGATATAATTTATTCCATGTTAAATAATAAGTATATTGAAGATATGGGAATTACTATAGAAAATATAAAAGATAAGTTTAGTGGATATGAAGATTCTACTGTTGAAATATATAATATATATAAATTAACATATTATGATAATGTTAGTACATATTTTGTTGAAGGAGTGCTAAGGAGTAATATTAGTAATAATGCTAAAGAATTTAAAGTTGCTATAAATTTAGATAAAAATAATGAAACTTTTGAAATATATATGGATGATTATATTGCAGATGTGAATATACCTGAACTTAAAGAAGGGGATACTTTAGAGTTTGAAATTCCAGAATCTGTTGAAAATAGAATATATAATATATATTCACCTGTAGCTCCTGATGTTAGTGAAATATCAAGTGATTATTTACTTATTGTAAGAAATTTATTGCTATATGATATAGATAGGGCATATTCTATGTTAGATGAAAGTGCTAAAGAAAATTACAATTCTATAGATGATTTAAAAAATTTTGTAAATGAACATCAATCACAGTTAAGGTTTTTGTTTTATGGAGCAAATGATATAAACGTTGATGAGAATGGAAGAGAAATTTATACTATTTATGATAGTGGTGATAGATTTGTGATAGATGTATATTTTGATTCATATTCAACATTTACATTTAATATATATTTATTGTAAAAAAATATATATATTTTAAAAAAGAAAGATTCTTATATAAGAATCTTTCTTTTTTCTTTTGTATATTAAAAATAGCATTTTGATTTTAATTGACATAAAAAAATATATGTGATAAAATATAAATACATTTAATATAATATATCTAAATTTTAATAAAGGAGGAGTATATATGAAAAAAAGGTTAATAATAAGTAGTATTGTTATTGCCGTTATTATTATATTATTAGTTTTATTAATTTTTATTTTTTCTAGTGGTAATAGCTTTGAAAAATGTGAAAGTAATAATAACTTAAATAACACTTTAATGAATAATGAGATAGATAATGATATGTCAACTATTGATGATAGAAAGGAATATACATTTGAAAAAATTCCTAATGTTGAGGATTATTATATTTTAAGATCATGTGTAGCTAAATATTATTTAATTACTTCTGGCTATTTTAATACTGATGATCAAGATGATAGGAATATATATATCCAAAATATGTATAGTATTTTAAATAGTGATTATTTAAAGAAGAATAATATATCAGAGGGGGATATAGTAAATTTAATGTTTGATAGTGATAAATATTATATTAATATAGAAAATATATTATTTTTTAAAGAACCAAATAATAATATTTATGCATATTTAATAAGATTAAATTTAAGAAATATAGAAACAAATAATATTAGTTTTTCTAACATGATAGTATTACAGGACAGAAACACTAATAGTTTTAGTATTTTACCTGATGAATATATTAGTAATTTAGAATATGATAGTATAAAAGAGAATAATAAGATACTTTTTAAATTTCCAGAAAAAATAGAGAAAAATGAATTTAATATGTTTGGTAGATATCAATTTGATATGTCAGACTATGCAAATGAATTAATACAGCAACTAAAAGAATTTTTATTGTATAATCCACAAAGGGCATATGAATTATTAGATGAAGATTTAAAGAACAAGGATTTTAAAACTTATGAAGAATTTTATAGATATTTAGAAAATAATTATGCTATTATTTTTGAATTAACAAGTGATAATTATATGATGGAATATAAAGATGATTATATGATATATAGATTTAAGAGTAATAAAGATACTAATTTTTTGATAGAATTAGTTACAAAAGATGTTATGGAATATAATTATAAAATATTAAATAAATAATATAAAAATAAATTGAAAATTTTAAGCTAAATTATAAAATTAAAGGGAGAGATCTAAAAATAAATCTCTCCCTTTAATTTTATTTTAAATGATAAATAAAAAAATATATTATTATTATTATTATTATTATTATTATTATTATTATTATTATTATTATTATTATTATTATTATTATTATTATTATTATTATATAACAAGTTGACATAATTTAAAATATATGATATAATTATTATGTATTTAAAATATAAATACAAAATTAATATTTTGGAGGTATAATTTATGGCGAATAAATATGGTCAAATGTTTAATTTTTCGGGTTGTACATGTGCAACATGTGCTTATTCAGATACATCTGATAAAAAGGATGGAAAAATATATTGTCAAAAAGATGGAGAGTATGTAAATCCAACATGGGTATGCATTGATCATCCTGATAGAAGATAAGTTAATATTTTATCTTCTTAAATGTTTATAATATTTATATTAGTAAAGTAGTTCAATAGTTATTGTATTACTTTACTTTTTTTATATTTATATCAAAATCTATTGAAAAAAGTTTATTAATAATATAAGATGTATATGTATAAGTGTTGAGGTGAATTATATGAAAAAGCAGAAATTACTTATTATATTAATGATTTTTTGCATATTCGTTGGCTGTGGATATGAAGTAATGGCAGCCAGAGGAGATGCAGAAGTACAGATGGCATATGTTGTTGATGAAAATGGCAGCTATGACAACAAATATAAAACAATTCCTGCAGATGTTGCTAATAGAGGAAGTGTTTTAGGGCAAGAGCATCCACAAGGAGCAACCTTTTGGGTTACTTTTAAAGGAACAGCATATTTATCATATTGCATAGGATATGGTAGAGAAATAAGTACTAGTAGAGATGGATATGATATATTAAAACCATGGCCTGATGCTAATTTAAACAATGGTAGTGGTGACATTATATCAGATGAGATTATTGAGCAGTTAGAATATGTTTTAAAATTTGGATTTATACATTCTGTATCAGGAGATTTAGTTGATACAGATACAAAAGCTGAAGCATATATGGCATCATTAATGTCAAGTGGTGCAGAGCCAGAAGCTCAAGATAAAAACTTTGCTACACAAATAGTAATGTGGGCTACATCAGAGGGATACTTTGAAGACTATGATAGAATGATTCAGATTTTAACATCTTTCTGTAATGGAAAGAATGATAGAAATGGAAATCCATTTAATAGAGCAAAAGACATTTATGATAAAGCATATAGAGCATATGAAGCTTGCAAAAATGAAAGAGCAGTTAATTTTGATAAAACATATAAAATGACATGGGATAAAGATGAAGAAGTATATAAAGTAGTAATAACAGAAGATAATTATAAATATATGTTAGATGATGTAATAAGAGGAAGTGTTACTTCATCAAATAATAATTTAAAATTTAATGTAGAAGAAAATAAAATAACTATAACATCGACTGAGCCTATTGGAACAGCGTCATCACCAGTTAGCTGTACTTTTACAAGAAAAGTTGGTGTGAATGAAGGTACTTGCTACTTTGGACAAGCAGATGAAACACGTGGTGGTGGTGATCCACAGCCATTAGCTGTATTTATGGAGAGTGATTTACCAGATGAAACACATAACTTTAAAGTTTATACAGAGCTAGGAAATTTAGAAATTCAAAAAGTTGATGAGCATGGAAATCCTGTACCTAATTGTCAGTTTACAATAACTGGGCCATATGGATTTAATACTACTGTAACAACAGGTGATCAAGGTACAGTTAAATTAGAAGAAATAAATGTAGGTACATATACAATTACTGAAATATATGTAGATGGGAACTTATATATAGATGATGCTAATATTAATGTACCAATAGAGGTTGAAGGTGGAAGAACTGTAACTTTTAGAGGTACAAATCATTACAAAAGAGGAAGTGCACAATTATTAAAAAGGGATGCGTATGAGGATACAGATCCAAAAGGAGATTCTGTATTAGAAGGAGCTGTATATGAATTACATGCTGGTGAAAATATTAGTGAGGGATCTACATTATTATTTGAGCAAGATGATTTAATTACTACTGTTACAACAAATGAAGCTGGTGAAACACCAGTTGTAAAAAATGTAACAAGCACAGTTACAGGTGAGAGTTTAGACGGACTACCAATAGGCAATTATTATTGGAAAGAAATAAAAGCGTCTGAAGGATTTAATTTAAATGGAGAATCTGTATCATTTGATATTACAAATGATGATTTAGATAACTTATATCAAGCAGATATGGATACTATTGTAAAGAAACATTTAGAAATTCCTATCAAAGGAAAAGTTCAAGTTATAAAAATGGACAATGATAATAACAATGATGAAACAGAAAATGATACAGATAAAAATTCAGCAGCTGGAGCTATATTAAGGTTAGCATTAATATCAGATCCATCAGAATTTTACGATGTAGAAATTGATGAAAACGGATATGCAACATTTATAGATGAAGATTTTAAAGCAAGATATCCAGATGCAGAATTTACAATACCTTATGGTGAATATATTATTACTGAAATAAAAGAAAGTGATAATGGTGAGAATACATATTATGCTATTCAACCTGAATATGTAGATGTAAATATAGAAGGCGAAACTGAAGAAAGAATATTAATGGATGAGCCTATTCCAATGTATTTACAAGTTGTAAAAACTGATGCTGAAAACAATGAAATTGTAGCTTTAGCAGGAGCAAAATTTAAAATTTGGGATTGCCAAGAAAATGATTGGGTTGTAATGTATAATACTGATGATGATGTAAAAATCGATACATTTGTAACAAATGATGAAGGTTATTTTGTAACACCACAAGAATTATATGCAGGAGAATATATTGTATATGAGACAGAGGCTCCATATGGTTATGCGTTAAATGAAGAGTGGAGCGAAGAAGGAAAACATTTGACAATAGATAAACAAGCATTAGGTTTAGCAGAGGATGCTGAGTATCCTGGACTTGATGCGGGAGATTTAATATATAAAGTAGAAATGCCAAATGAACGTGTAAAAGGTAAAATCATTGTTCATAAAACAGGTGATGTATTAACAGATGTATCAACAACTTTTGGAGAATATGGAGTAGAGAAAAAGCCAA
>CALXBV010000078.1 GCA_944386635.1 uncultured Clostridia bacterium | reverse complement strand
TAATAAACTTTCCATAATTCAACCTCACTTTTACATTAAACTTTTCTAATTAATACCATTGGTGTAAGAGTCTTTGCTTGTCCTGCTGGATTATCTTTTACCATTCCTTTAAGTTCAGTATCGTCATACTCTATACTGTCTGCTTTACCTAATATTTCTACATTAAAATCATTTGCATCAACAATCATACATTTTACTCCTGTAGCTTCATATATTTCGTTACATACTCCTGTTGGATTCTCTGGTATTCTAATACCAAATTCTGCATAATCTGAAAAAACATTTCCATAAAAACCGTCTAGCCCACTAACTTCTTGACCAACAATCTCATAGAAAACTCCTTTTTTGCCAAATAATTTACATACTCCTCCTGCAATTGCTGCCCATATTACCTTAAGTGGACCACACAAATTTATTGCAAATTGCATTTTATATGGATTATCTACTCCAACTCCTGCATCACTTCTCATAGCAAATTTAGATAAAAATTTTGCAAGCCCTGATACTTTGACATCTTTTTTATATACAATTCTTCTTTGACAAAGACTTATTATTTTTTCACTTATAGATACTATATCTCCTTCCTCATAAATAGGAACTACATATTTTTTTATTAAATCTATATAGCTTTCTCCTAATTGTACATAATGTGTTTTTATTGCATGTCTTATATATTTATTATCTCCTACCTGTATTTCAACATTTTTTCCTTCTAAAGCTTTAAACTCCATAAAAAGACCTCCCATCTTGTTAAAATAATGTTATATTAATTTTATTATAAAAAAAAATAAATGTCAATAATATTGACATTTATTTATATTTCGTTTACAATCAAATTTTAGACTCTTTTTTACATAATTTGAAGTTCTTACTATTATATACTGTATCCTTCGTAATTACACATTCATATTTATCTTTAGGATTAATATTTTTTAATATAATATCTGAATATATATCCGAAAACATTTCCACAACAATTTGTCTTAATCCTCTCGCACCCAATTTTTGTTTAACTGCTCTTTTTGCTATCTGATCTATTATCTCATCTTTATTGGCCATAATCACAGTTATTCCCATATGTTCTAATTCTTTAATATAAAAATGTAAAATGGAATTATCCGACTCTAGTAATATTCTTCTTGCCATATCTTCATCCATTGATCTAAACTCTTGAATTTTATCTATTCTTCCAACAAGCTCGCTCTTAAATCCAGCATTAATTAAATCATCTGGTAAAAAATTAGGATTTTGGCTTTTATCTAATAAAAGTTCTTTAGGTCTTTTAGATCTATTATCACTTTTAAATCCAATGCTTTTTTCACCAAGTCTGTTTTTTCTAGCCAAATATACTCTTTCACAAGCACCAATAAAAATAAAAGTTAATAAGTCCTGTATCAAAACTTCCTAAATTTGTTTGCATAGTTGTACCTTCAACCATCTTTAGCATGCTTTCTTGAACACTTGTAGTTGCTACTCCACTTTCTCTTTCATCCGTATCAGTTTTTTTATCTATTTCATCAAAAACAATTATTCCTCTAGATGCTTTCTTTAAGTCTCCTTGTGCAGCATTTATAAGATCAATTATTGCTTGTTCTACACTAACCCCAACATATCCCTCTTGAGTATATTTAGATGAATCTTCTATTACATATGGTAAGTCTAACTGCTTTGCTATTTGCTTGATGCTCTCTGTCTTGCCATTGCCAGTTTCGCCTATTAAAAATATATTACTTTTAAACTGTGGATTATTAGTAGTATTATTCCTTACTATAGTAGTAATAATATTTTTTAACGCATCATCTTGTCCTATAATACACTTTCTAACATTATTATATATTTCTAAAGGAATTATTTTTTTTGAGCAAGCAACTTTTTTTCTATTAGATTTATTTTCACTATCCTCAATTTTATCTTTTGAGTATTGTTCAAAATTATTATAATATTCATCATAATAGTCTGGTTCAAATCCAAATTCTATTAGAGCATCTGCCATTGCTTCAATTTTATTAAAATAATAATGTTGTAACTCCTTATTACAATTATCACATACAAAAATTCTTTTATTATCTCCAAGTTTTATATCATAAAAATCTTCATTTCCGTAATATAGTCTTTTTGCAAAGTGCGCACTTAATAGTTTTATTTTTATTATTATCCATATAAATCCCTCCCTTTATTAAAATTTAGGTAATTTATTTTCGGTAACAATATAATATCACTATTATTTTTATATGTCAAATAAAATATAAAAAAAGCCCTCAAATAGGACTTCTTTTAACTTTAGCATCTCATAAGCCGGATTCTGTATTTGATGATCATTTATCTAGAGTATATATTGCTATATACTTCAAGCCACCAACTTAAAAGATGACGAGCAATCTTAATCTTTTGTTCTGGTGTTGCACTAGGTGGGGTTTACACCACAGCTATGTCTCCATAGTTGTTCGTGAGCCCTTACCTCACGTTTTCACCCTTACTATAAAATAGCGGTTATTTTCTGTTGCACTTTCCTTAGGATCACTCCCACTAGACGTTATCTAGCACCCTGCTCTATAGTGTCCGGACTTTCCTCTTGTAAAAACACAAGCGATCATCTGAGATACTAAAGTATATATATTATACCATATATTTTTCCAAAAATAAAGAAGGTGGAATTATTCCACACTTCTTTTTTCAATATCTTTATTACTATTAACTTTTTCTTTTATTAGTTTATATATTACTGATGCAATTGGAACCGCAACAAGCATTCCTATAATTCCTAAACTATTTCCTCCAAGTAATACTGCAAGCATTACCCATATTCCAGGCAATCCAACTGAATTTCCTACTATTCTTGGATAAATTAGATTTCCATCTATTTGCTGTAAAACTATAATATACACTACAAACCATAATGCTTGCATAGGATTTACTGCAAGTATTAATATTGCTCCAATGGCTGTTCCAAAAAACGCACCAAATACAGGTATAAGAGCAGTCACTCCAATTAGTACAGATATAGTTAAAGCATATGGCATACCAAATATTTTCATTCCTATAAAACATAATACACCAAGTAATATTGCTTCTATAAATTGTCCTCCAAAAAATTTTTTAAAAGTATTATTAGCTATATTACCTATGTATAATACTTTATCTGCTCTTTTTTCAGATAAACAAGATCTTACCAATTTTTTTAATTGCCTTACTAATGTCTCTTTTTGCATTAGCATATATATTGCAAATACAAGTCCCATAAAGAAATTAAAGACACCACTAAATAATCCTATTATAAATCTTATAGATCCACCAATTATTCCTGTTGCAGCAGTTTTTATAATATTAGTTATATCTGCATCTATTGCTTGCCAATCTGGTGTATATGATCTAATTTTTTCTAAAATTTCTGGATAACTTGACATCATATCAGCTAACCATTCTTGACATCTAGAAAAAGCTTCTGGAATATTTTCTTTGAAAATATTAAAAGTATTAATAATTTCTGGAATAACTAAAAATAAAGTTAAGCAAATTATTCCTAAAAAAATCAATAAAGATACTATTATGCCAAGAACTCTAAGCTTTGTATTTCTCTTTTTTGGAATATTTTGACTATTATCTTTTGACTTTGATCTTCTCTTTTTCTTTCTGTTATTAATTATACTTTCAAACTTACTTAAAGGTATATTTAAAATAAATGCCAAGCAAAATCCAAATAAAAAAGGAGTTAATAAGCCAAAAATATATCCAAGTATGTCAAATACCACATCCAAATTTAAAAGAGCTATACACAGAACAATAGCATAAGTAATTATAAACAGAATCTTTCTCATGTTTTTCGGATTAAACTCAAACATATAGATTCCTCCTTTAATAAATATATTATAACATAAATTACTGTATTTTTATACATTTATGTAAAATTCTGTAACTATTTAGTCAATAAATTAATAATTTACATTACCCATATATTATACCATAATATATATTTTTTGCAAATAAAAAGAACAATATGATTACATATTGTTCTTTTACTTAAATATATAATGCTATTTTTTAGTATCTTCTTGTTCTTCTTCATTTGGTAGTTTTGCTATATTTATTAGTTTTCCTCCATCAGATGTCCTCATTAAAGTAACACCTTGAGTGTTTCTTCCTAAAATACTTATGTCCTTAACATTTATTCTAATTATAATACCATTATCTGTTATCATCATAACATCATCATCGTCATCTACAATCTCAACTCCAACAATGTTACCTGTCTTAGCAGTAATTTTATATGTAAGAACACCTTTACCCGCTCTACCTTGACATCTGTATTCTTCCAATTCTGTTCTCTTTCCGAAACCGTTTTCTGTAATTGTCAATACATATCCTTTATCCTCTTTTATAGGCTCCATTCCAACAACTTTATCATCTTTAGCAAGTTCAATTCCTTTTACTCCCATAGATGTTCTGCCGACAGCTCTTACTTCTTCTTCCTTAAATCTAATTGAAAGTCCTTTTCTTGTAACCATTATAATTTCATTATTTCCATCTGTAAGTCTAACATCAATTAACTCATCATTTTCTTTTAAAGTTATTGCTTGGATACCAGTTTTTCTTATATTTGCGTACTCTGATAGCTTAGTCTTTTTAATTAATCCGTTACTAGTAGCCATAAGTACATATAATGAGTCGTCATTATAATTTTCAACAGGCATAACTGCAGCTATTTTCTCACCTTGAGAAAGTTGCAATAGATTTACAATTGCTGTTCCTTTAGCAGTCCTACTTGCTTCTGGTAACTCATAAGTTTTTAATTTAAATACTTTTCCTGTATTAGTAAAGAACATTAAATTATTATGACTTGATGTTATAAATAAATGTTCAACAAAGTCATCTTCACGTGTGTTCATAGCAGTTAAGCCCTTTCCACCACGTTTTTGGCTTCTATAAACATCTGCAGCTATTCTCTTTATATAACCAAAATGTGTAAGAGTAACTACATTAGTTTCTTCTTTTATTAAAGATTCTACATCAATATCTCCAACACCATGAGTAATAGAAGTTCTTCTTTCATCACCATATTTATTTTTTAAATCTGTAACTTCCTCTTTAATTATATCTTTTACTAATTGTTCTGACGCTAAAATATCTTTTAAATGTTTTACTAAAGCTATTAATTCATTGTACTCTTCTTCGATCTTATCTCTTTGTAATCCTTGTAAAGTTCTAAGTTTCATTTCTAGAATTGCCTGTGCCTGAACTTCAGTTAATCCAAAACTTTCCATTAAGTTTTGAGCAGCATTATCATATGAATTTCTTATTATTTTTATAATTTCATCTATATGATCAATAGCAATTCTTAACCCTTCTAATATATGTAATCTTGCTTCCGCTTTATTTAAGTCAAACTTAGTTCTTCTTACTACCACTTGCTCTCTATGTTTTATATATTCTGCTATTATTTCTCTTAAAGTTAATACTTTAGGGACACCATTTACAATAGCAAGCATTAACATACTCTGTGTATTTTGAAGTTGTGTATGCTTATATAGTAAATTCAATACAACATTTGGATTAGCATCTTTTTTTAGCTCAATAACTATACGTACACCTTCTCTATCTGACTCATCTCTTAAATCTGAGATTCCTTCAATAGTTTTTGCTTGAACTAATTTAGCAATATTTTGAATTAAAGCAGCTTTGTTTACCTGATATGGAATTTCTGTAACTATTATTCTATACCTTCCTCTATTGTCTTCCTCTATTTCTGCTTTAGCTCTTAGGCATACTCTTCCTCTTCCTGTAGTATAAGCTTCTTTAATTCCTTCTTTTCCAACTATTACACCAGCTGTTGGAAAATCTGGTCCTTTTATATACTGCATTAGCTCTTCATTAGTAATATCTGGATTATCTAGTTGAGCAATAATTCCATTAACTACCTCTGTCAAATTATGTGGTGGTATATTAGATGCCATACCTACAGCTATACCATAAGCACCATTAATTAACAAATAAGGTAATTTTGCTGGTAATACAGATGGTTCTTTAAGTCTATCATCATAATTTGGTACAAAATCTACTGTATCTTTATCTAAATCAGCTAGCATTTCTAATGCTATTTTGTGCAATTTAGCTTCTGTGTATCTCATTGCAGCTGGTGGATCATTATCTATTGAGCCAAAGTTACCATGTCCATCAACTAAAGGATATCTAAGTGAAAAATCTTGTGATAGACGAACCAAAGCATCATATATAGCAGCATCACCATGTGGATGATAATTACCCATAGTCTCTCCAACTATACTTGCAGATTTTCTGTATGGTTTATCTGGCCATAGAGCCAAATCATTCATAGCATATAATATTCTTCTATGAACTGGTTTTAAACCATCTCTTACATCCGGTAAAGCACGAGAAACTATAACGCTCATTGCATAATCAATATATGATCTTTTCATTTCATCTTCTATTTTTACAGGTACAATTTTTTGTGCCGATAAAAAGTTTTCATCATTAATGTCCATTATATTCATACCTCCGTCTGTGTTTTTCACTCCCATATTATACTAAAAAAAAAATAAAAAAGCAAGTTAATAATCTTGAATTTTACACTAAATATGATATAATAAAAAACAGTTAAACTATTAGTTTTTAAAGGGGTACTATATG
>CALXBV010000077.1 GCA_944386635.1 uncultured Clostridia bacterium | reverse complement strand
CTTTACACCTGCTATATCTCCTGCAGCATAAACTTTATCTATGCTTGTCTTATAATTTTCATCTATTTCAATGTTATTCCATTTATTTAAGTTTACGCCAAGATTTTTTAATACTTTTTCATCAGGACAAGATCCAATTGCCATAATAACATAATCCATATCCATTGTATAATTTGAGCCTTCTATATTTTGAGGATAAGGTCTTTTTCCTTCCTCATATATTAATTTTGTTTTTATACATTCTATTTTTTCTACTTTTTCTTTTCCTATTACTTTTACTATATTATTTAAGAATAAAAATTCAACTCCCTCATTAGTAGCATCTTCAATTTCTTTATTTTCAGCAGGCATTTGCTCTCTTGATCTTCTATATACCACATATACATCTTTTGCACCAAGTCTTTTTACTGTACGTGATACATCCATTGCAACATTTCCGCCACCAATTACAGCAACTTTTTTTCCTTTAAAGTCCGGATATTTTTTATATTCTAAAAGTTCATTTCCACCATATACACCAGCTAATTCTTCTCCATCTATTCCCATACGAGATGATATATTAGCTCCTATTGCTATGAATACTGCATCATATTCTTTTTTTAGTGCATCTAGACTTATATTACTTCCTAATTCCATATTATATTTTATATCTATTCCAAGAGACAGTATTTTATTATACACTTTTTTTACTATAACTTTAGGAAGTCTAAACTCTGGTATACCATGTACAAGTAGTCCTCCAAAATAGTCTTTTTTTTCATATATAGTAACATTTTTTACTCCTAGTCTTTTAAGAGTTGCAGCACATGTAATACCACATGGTCCACTGCCTATTACAGCAACTTTTTTATCTATAATTTTGCCATTATTTAGCATATTTATATCTATGTCTTTTTCTAATCCATAATCTCCTACAAAAGCCTCTATATCTCCTATAGATACACTTTCTCCTTTTATTCCTCTTATACAACTTCCTTGGCATTGTCTGCTGTGAGGACATATTCTACCACAAATGGAAGAAAGTATAGTTGTATTTAAAAATTCTTTATATGCATTTTCATAATCACAATTTTTAACATAACTTATTGCCTGTGTTATATCATTAGATAAAGGACAACCCTTCATACAGCTTTTACTTTTACAACTTAGACAATAATTAGCTTTTTTTGCAATATCTTCCATATTTACACCTCTTCTTTGCAATTATACTATATATCTACATAAAATAAAAGATAAAATAATAAAAAATATATGTTAAAATATATTGTTAATAATTTTTATGTATGCTATAATTTTGATATGGGGGAATAGTTATGGGGAAAAAAAGAAGCTTTTTAATAATAATACTTAGCATTATTATTATAGCTGCGATAATATTTATAATTTTCTTATCTAATAAAAATAATAAATTAAGTTTTTTATCTGATGATAATAGACAAGTAGCTTTCTTAAAAGAGATTTATCCAGATTTTATATCTAAAAATACAAATTCTGGTATAGCAAATGTATATGCAGATGATTCTTATTACACAAACTTCATCACTTATACAAATTATAACTATGAAAATCATGAAACACTTGAAAATATATTAACATCATACTCAACAGAAGAAGACTTAAAAAACTATACTATAAGTACATCTTTTAATATTGACACACTTACCCTATCTATTACTCTTGATAATAACGATATTGTAGATAAAACTACATATCACTATAAACTTGGTATAGATAAGAAAAATAATAAAATAACATATAAAGAACTTGATCTTAAAGAACATGTTATAGAATAGTAAAATGGATACTAATTTTATTTAGTATCCATTTTAATTATTGATATATACAACTATTTCTCATACAGTTTTCATTTTGACAATTATTTCCATTTAACATTTTTTGATAATGTCTTCCTTGTCCATTTTTCATTCCTGTACCATCACATTGTGAATTAGTATTTTGCCTATAATCTATAAACTCATCTAATACTCCTTCTTCAGATGCTATCTGACAAAATGTTTTATCTTCACTTTCTATTTTTGTAGCTATTTCTTCAGCTGTCTTTCCTGTTAGCTCAGCTAGAGTATTTATCTTATTTTCAAAATTAGTAGCAGCATGTACTGATACTGTTCCTAATACTAATACACTTAATAAAACAACTACCATAATTATTTTTTTACTTTTCATTTTAACTTCCTCCTTTTCACTTACATAGAGTGTTAATTTTTAAAAAAAGTTGCAAAATAATTATATATTTTTATTATTTTTTCCATTTTCTTGATTGTTATGTTGATTTCCATTACCATTTCCATTCTGATTGCCGTTTTGATTACCATTTTGGTTATTATTTACATTTTCGTATCTTTCTATATAATTTACAATTTCTCTAATTGGTAAATTTATTAAATCCTCAAATTTTAAACTTGGATTTTGTTCAATAGCTTTTTGAACAAGATTTATTTTAGCTTGACTTACACCATATCTATTTTTAGTTTTAGCATCATCTTCTGAAAGCTCAGAGTCTATTATTCTTGTTTTTATTCCTTTATTATTACAGTTAGAAGATAAATTATTATGTATTTTATTTTGCATTTCATCTCTTTTTTGTGTATTATCACAATAAGTTGTAACAAGTATTGCATTGTCTTGTTCATTATTTATATATCCAAGATTTGCAGAAGAATCAATAATTTTCTCTATTCCATATGATATATCTCTTCCATATAAATTTAGATCTTGTGTAATGCTTTGTGAATCCTCATTTAATGCTTCAACCTTTATTATTCTATCAAATGCATTAGTTTGTATCATAAAGCTTGGGTTTATATCTAAGGATACATATGCAGTAGTTCTATTAAAAAATATAGTTCCCAAAGCTACAAAACCAAACAAAATTATAAATGACGTAGCAAATTTTAGATATGTATTTTTCTTTACTTGTACACTATTTTTATTTATATTCTCTATTACTCTATCTTTACTGCATACATACTCATTAAGTGTTTCTTTTATCTTATTCATTAGCATTACCTCCAATAAGCTCTTCTTTTATTTTTTTTACACCTCTATATAATATAGCTTTAATTGTAGATTCATTAGCATTTAAAAAATTTGCAATTTCGCTAAATTTCATATCTTCCAAATAATATAATGTTATAACTTTTTGAGTAATTAAATTTTGCCTCTTTATTGCATTCCATATATTTTCTAAATCATAATCTTTAGCTATATCCTCTTCAATATTAATTTCAACATCTTCAATATTTTCCATTATATCAAGCCCTGTGTCTAAACTAATATTAAATATTGTCTTAAACTTATTTTTTACATTATAATACTTAAAAAGCTCATTTTTAGCTAACTTTTTTAAAAAAGAATTATAATTATTTATATATGAGTTATCCTTTTTTAACTGCTTATATAAATTTAAATATGTATCTTGAACTATTTCTTCTACATAACTTAAATTATCGCATCTTGATATTACGAATTTTAAGACATCATGATATGTACTGTCATATATTTTATTGAACTGTTCATTTATGCTCTCTTTCATCTTAACTCCTATTTTTTTATATAATTCTTCTTTGCATTAAAATTTAATTTTTCTTATTATATATTCTTATCCTCACGTTTTTTTTCTTTTTCTATATTTTTTTGTCTTATTTTTTCTATTTCTATAACTCTATCTATATACATAGCTTCAGAATTAAATATAGCAAGATTTGTTACTTGAAAACATCTATTATATCTAAATCTTCTTCTTTTATCATCAGTTGTGCATATATCCATTTCAGCATCAGCAGATATATATAATCCACTAAAAAATCTAACATATCCTATAACTAGTGCACTAGTTATAACTTCATCATTATACCTTACATCCCATTCATTTCGCTCAGGAGTTATAGCTCTAGGTAGCTTATTTAATATATGTCCTTTAAACTCTTCATAATCATCTTTATATCTTTTAAAATCTCTATAAACTTGTTCAAGATATGATTTTATTCTATCATAACACTGCTCTGCAGACTCTCCCTCCTTTGGTAGAACTCCACATCTTAAATATGAATCTCTATTTTTGGGCTCTAGTGTTTTATCATATCTTAGCATATCTAAAAATTCTAACTTTTTCTTGTAAAATCCACTTTCAACTCTATTTTTGACATTTACATATGCTTTGTATTTTTCTTCTTCTGTTACATGATGTATTTTATGTGGATCAAAAATATATAATTTAATTTCATTTTTTAATATATCATGTTCTACAGAATCTACACTGTCAATTACTGCAAATATATCTTCTAAAGCTATAACATCACTCATATCTGCTATTTCACATATAACATATTTTATATTTGGATTTTCAAGTTTTTTACTAATAAGACGAGCTACAGCTTGCCTTACTGCCTCATCTGATGCATCTTTTAAAGTTAAAGTATTGCTTACCATAGCAAGTATCTCTTTGTATTTTGATGGCCTTATCATTATTGTCTCTTCTCTTAAAGATCCATATATAACATATTTTGTACCTGGATTATATTTACCATCATCTAGCACTTCATCATTATTTGATTTTCCATCGCTTAAATCTAATCTATCATACTCTTGCCATTTAGAATAGTACTCTGGTAGTGTAGACTCTGGTGTATACCACTTTATCTTATCACAAGAAGGCTTTAATCCTCCTCTTATTCTTACGATATCATCTGATGTAACATCAGCAAAAGTGTCTTTATCATCTGTAAGTAAAACAAATTTTTCTCCCATATAATCAACTCCTAAATTCCATTAATAGAATACCAAAAAATATAATAAATATCAATAAAAAATAATTAAAAACTATATAAATATTACTCGTTACAACTGCCACATTTACTACATCCATTACATATAATTTTACTACCGCATTCATTACATCTTTCTTTAAAATATGGCACGTATAAATCTTCTTTTCTAAGCTCTATTCCAAGCTCATCTTTTAGTATAAATTTCATAGGTTTTCCTATATGTTCAAGTCCAGTTCTATATGCAAGTTTACTTTGTAAACTCTTATTTTTTATTTTATATACTTTCTTATCTTTAACAAATATATTTCCTGTTTCTATAAAAGCAAATGTTGTATTGTTTCTTTTACACTGTTCACTTAAGTCTTTTACCCATTCATAATAAAGTGGTCTTGCACCATCATAGTTTTCTCCGCCTGCAATTACTTGTTCTATAATACCCTTTTTTAGATATTTATCTATATCAATTTTACCAATAAATGGTGCAACCATAATTCCTTTATGTTTAAAAGGAAGTGAAAAAAGTATAGGAATACGTTCATCTGCTCTTTTTTGATTTTCACATGTTACATTAAAAAATACATTTTCAAGACCGTCACCCCACCAAGATGGTAAATGCTCTTTTACTCTTTGTGGTCTCTTAGTTAAGATAAAAAATATAACATCTGGTCTTTTTCTTATTATCTCCCACGCTTCATCTCTCCACTCATCTGCCTCTGTTAGGAAAAAATCTGATGTCATGCATATTCTTATTTGCTCGCCACTTTTTATTTTATAACTGCCTTTTTTATCTTTATGTAATGGATAATTAAAATTATTTCCAACTCTATATATATTACTTCCATCTTGTCCTCTTGCTTTGTCTAAAGCATACATATAACAATTTTTACATCCTTCACTACATTTTACACATCCATGCCATGGATTCCATATATCATGCATAAATATTTTCCTTTCTATATAGTTATTATACCATAGCAATTGCTAAAAAATAATACCTAACAAAAGTTAAGTATTATTTTTTTAAATATTCTACGATATTATTTAAATTTTCTTCTTTAACTAGACTTCCACCATTTTTTAATATATCAATTATACTTGCATTTTCTTTTTTATTTTGCTTTATAATACTTGCTGCAACAATTCTTAGTCCAATCTTTTTTACACCTTTTAATTTGTTATAGTTGATACCACCTTGAATATAGAAAAAAGAATTTTTATTTTCTATTTTATTAGACTTTATTAACCCATTTTTATATTCATCAGTTGGAACACTAACACC
>CALXBV010000076.1 GCA_944386635.1 uncultured Clostridia bacterium | reverse complement strand
AAAAAAATCCTGAATTAATCAGGATTTTTTACTTAGGTCATACTTTGAGTTATTACTCCATCTGTTTCATATAAAATCTTTTCATTTTCTACATATATTTTATACATTGTTTCGGCTTTATAATACCCATCTGAAGAATCTAGCATTAACTCTAATATGCCATTACTATATTTAATTGAAAATACATAATATTCATCATTAATTGTAACATCACTACTAGAAAAAAGATTTTCTATATCATCTATTTGCTCTTGTGGAAATTTATCACCTGTAATAAAGTTTGTATATGTAGACTCATCTAATACTATTTTTCTATCTTGAAAGCCTCCTAAAAACTTCATATAAATTTGTTTTAATACTTCAGCTTGTGCCATATCGTTTGATAATATTTGATTATCTGTCTTTTTATTATCTTGTATGATAAGAAATAATACTATAAGTATAATAACTATAATTGCTATTACTAGCTCCATTATATATTTTTTATCTTTCATATGTATCACCTAAAGCAAGTATAACATAAAAAATTACTTTACACAATACTGTATAAAGTAATTTAAAATAAATCATTTTTTAATTATCTGTTTCACCATAATATACTTTTAAAACGTTTGGTATGCTTAAATCTTTAAGACCTGCACCCCATCCAATTTTTTCTATTTTCATAGTAGGTAAAACTGAAAAATCTGAACTAAGCTCAGTTATTATAGCGGCACCTGTAGGAGTAACAAGTTCAGTATCTATATCAATTTGTCTTAGTTTTGCATCAGAATCTGCAAAAATCTCACTTGTTGCAGGAACAGGCACAGACATAGTACCGTGAGCACATTGTATAAATCCATACCCATCATTAACCACACTTGATATAATTTTATCTGGATTTATTTTATTTATTAAAATTGCTGTACCAACGATATCAACAATAGAGTCAGTTGCACCAACCTCATGAAAATGTACTTCAGATAAAGTCTTATTATGTACCTTACTTTCTGCTTTTGCAACTCTCATAAAAATTCTTTTGGCTAACTCTTTAACATTATCATCCAAAGTACTATTATCTATAATATTATATACATCATCTAAATTTCTATGAGAATGATGATGATCATGTTCATGATGGTGTTCATGACCATGTTGATGCTTTAAAATAACATCAACATAAGTCCCTGTAATACCATTTTTTATCTTTTTAGAAATATTTATTTCATATTCATCAATATTTAATTTTTTTAATTCATTTATTAAATAATCATTATCTCCAACAATTTCTAATAGTGCACCAAGAGTCATATTTCCACTTATTCCACTACTGCAATCAAAATATAATGTTTTCATTTTATCCTCTTTCTATAATATTATTAATCTACATTTATTAATTCGTATTCTCTTGTACCAAAACCAAGCTCTGATGCAGCTTCTACTGTATGAACCCCATGTAAAGATTCAATTCTCTTTATTAGTTTATCCTTACCAGGATCAGTAGAATTATAAACTAAATCTAAGCATGCTTGATCAATGGCAATAGGATCTGTACTTATTAATACTCCAATATCTTTCATGCAAGGTGCAGATGCATTACCATCACAATCACAGTCTACTGAAATATTTTTCATAACATTAATAAATACCATATTTCCTTTAAAATGATTTACAACACTTGATGCTGCATCAGCCATTGCCTCTAAGAAACGATCTTGCTCTGGAAGATTGTTAAATAATTCATATTGATTATTTGTTACTCCAGCTGTATGAATTAAAGTTTTTCCTTCTGATGAAGCACAACCTATTGAAAGCTGCTTTAAAGCTCCACCATATCCACCCATAGCATGGCCTTTAAAATGTGATAATACTAACATTGAATCATATTTTTATAAATCTTTACCAACATAATTTTTATTTAAAATTTTACCATTTGGTACATCTAATACCATATCTGGACCTTCAGCATCTAATAAATCAAATTTAAAATATTTATCCCATTCATGCTCCTTAATTAACTCTCTATGCTTTTGAGTAGTATTTCTAGCTCCTTCATAAGCAGTATTACACTCAACTACAGTACCATCTACATAATCTACTATTGGTTTTACAAATTCTGGTCTTAAATAGTTTTGATTACCTTTTTCACCTGAATGTAATTTTACTGCTACATTACCTTTTAGTTCCTTTCCTAATACCTTATACATTTTGACTAAACTTTCAGGAGTTATCTCCTTTGTAAAATATACTTTTGCTTTTTCCATAAAAATCATTTCCTTTCTTTTATATACTTTTACCTCTATATTTTTATATCATATAAAGTTTACTCTAAGTCAATAGTTTTTATAAATTTTTTTTAAATTTATATAATTTATTATGTGTTTTTAATAACTATATTACAATTATTATCCATAATTGAATCTTCATTTATGATTTTTCCAACACTATCAACAACAATTTTTCCTGATTTTGGATTTTTAATTGATTCTACATATCCATTGATTTGAGCATCTACATCAGAATACTCAAAAGATAAATCAGTATCTTCCATTGTACAATTTATGAGACGTAAATTTTTACAATAACATAGAGGTTGTGTACCTATAATTTTACAGTTAATAAGTGTAAGTCCATCAGAAAACCAAGCAAGATATTCTCCTTTTATCACGCAATCTCTTACTGTAACATTTTTACTATGCCAAAATGCATCTTTAGTATCCAACACACAATTTGATATTTCTAAATTTTCTGTATATTGAAAAGAATATTTTCCTGTAAATTTAACATTATCTAATTTTACATTTTTACTATCCAAGAAAATATATTCAGATATAACACTACTATCTTTTAGTTCAATGTTGATGCATTTCCATCCAAATTCTTTTGAATCTATATCTGAATTCAATATTTTTACGTTATTGCATTCTCTTAATAACTTTACACCCTTTATATTACATTTATCTATTAAGCCATCATTTGAATACCAAATTGGAGCTCTTGTATTTTCATCAAGGTCTGAATTTATAAGCTCATACTTTTGCACATGCCATAATGGATATCTTAATGAAAATTTACTATCTATTACTTTGATATTTCTACTTTCTTTAAGTACAGACTCACCATCCTTAGGTCCTGCAAAAATACACTTTTTAACTAAACTATCTTTTAAATTATATAATGCTCTTTCTTCATCAAATGTTTTATTCTCTATTATTTTCATATAAAAATCTCACCTCTTTTATTTAATTATTAGCAAGCTCAAATGTCACATTAACATTTCCATGACCTACACTATTAGCTAGTTCTGATGTATTATCTATATATCCTATTCTAGTATAACTATATGGTGTTGAAAAGTTATCATAAAATAATACTAAACAATCTGATCCATATAACATTAACTCTCCTGACTTTATACTTCCTACTCTTTCACTTGCAGTAGGAAAACTGCTATCGAAATAATAATACTTCTCATTTCCATTTAACTCACTCATATTAAGAGTTAATGGTAATTGATTTATTAAAGTTCTTGTTGTTTCATTATCATATAATGTTGCTGAAAAATTTTGCCCTCCAATTATTACATTAAGTTTTAACATTTCACTCTCCCCTTCACTTATACTATCTTCTTCATTTGCAATATCATCTATTTTTTCTGCTTCAATATTATTTTCATTTTCAATATTACTAAAATTTACACTTTCATCAGACACTAAATTATTAGTAATATTCAAAAACTTATTATTGTTTATAATCAAACAAATAACTACTAATATTATAACAATAAAAATTATACTTACAACTAAAATCACTTCATTTTTCATTGTATTATAATCCTCCCATATTTATTATATTACAATATTTTTTATATTACAAATACTTATTTATTATAACTTATTATAACTAATAAGCATATAAAAAGATTATCATAATTTTTATTTTATGATAATCTTTTTTATTATTTTGTATCATACTTTACTAGAAAAAATGAAATCCTTTGCTATAAAATTTAAAACTAGCTTGATTACCTTTTATTCGTTTACTGTTATATTTAAATTTCCCATTCCACCTTTAATGTCTATATAACTATTTCCATCACCATATGTTTGACTATCTGAATACTCTTCTCCATTAATCTGAACATTTCCAATACCTTTTTCAATTCTTATCTTGCTACTATTAGTATCAAAATTACTAATATTAATTTCACCATTTCCTATTCCACTTTCTATTTTTGCTGTTCCATTGATACTTGAATTTAATATATAATTTCCCATACCAGATTCAAAATCTAAATTATTAATGTTAGATTCTACTATTTCAAATTCTCCAACACCAAGCTCTATATCACATTTATTTAAAGACTCTAGATATTTAATTACAACATTTCCAACTCCTGATGTGATATCTACATTGTTTGCAGATATATAGTCCACATTACAATTTCCAACACCTAAATCTAATTCTATTTCATTAAATGTTGTATTTTCTGGTATATATATATTTATTGTGGATTCAGTCTCACTATTTAAGCTAAAATTTATACCTCTATTTCCATCTTCCTTTACCACTAATTTATCTCCTTGTAAATTACAAGAGAATCTATCAGTTACATTTTGAGCTTCTACTCTTAATATATCTGACTGTATTATATTAATATTTGAAATACCTGCTTCTATTTCAATCCTTTTTACTTTATTTATATCAAACACTTCGTCATAATTAATATTTATAGTTTCTTGTGAAGTAAATAAATTTGTTATATATGTTATTCCAGATATAGCAGCGACAAAAGATATTACAGCAAATAATATATTGAAAATTATAAATACAGCAAGTGCAATAGCAAGTCCCTTTATTATTTTTTGTGTTGTATTCATCGTATATTAACACCTCCAAACATTGCAAAACTTTCTATGTATATAGTGTATTTTGCATCAGTATTTTTTTCTTTGACTTTGTTAGATGTTCCACCAAAAATGTTTGTAGCCTTAATTTTAACATTAACATTTGATGGCACTATTATTTCAACTCCTGCAAATATTGCACTTGCTTTAATTATTTTATCTTCATTAATATCACACTCAGAAATATCAAATTTAATATTACCAAAAGTTGAATCTAAACTAGTATTTTTAAACTCATCTCCTCTAAGTTTTACCTTATTTTCTGAAAAACTTGCTACATATATCTCCATTCCATTAGTATCAATGTCCTTTATTTTCTTATTTATCCTTCCACTTGTTACATTTTTAAAAATAAAACTAATACCAACAATCACCAAAATAGATGGTAATAGCAACTTCATTATAATATCAAAATATATTATTCCTCTTGCACAAAGTAATAGCACTACACCAAGTAATAGCCACACATAGTTTGAAAATTCTCTTGCATTTTTTACTATTCCAATTATACTTGGAACTATTATAAATAAAGTCCACCATCCTTTAAAAAATATATTAATATATGCTATTCCAAGTGAATTAATTCCCCATATTATTCCAATTACAATTAATACAATTCCCCATAATATATTCCATTTATTTTTCATATAACACTCCTTTTCTAATTTATATTAATATAATAACATCTTTAAATTATATTAACAATAAAAAAATTAAATATTATCTAAAAAAAGAGTATATAAATTTATTATATACTCCTTTTACCGTACTAATTATTTTCTTTTATTATATTTTTACTTTCAAAATATGTTGCAAGAAAATATATTCCATATATAAAACCTATAATCACTATAGTTGCTATAATTGATGATAAAAGATCTGCCACATCAGCTATTCCTGACATTGTTGATAAAGCAAACTGTATACCAAAAATCGAATGTATTATTGCAATAACAATTGGTAAAGCAAAAAAGATACCTATTTGTATAAATAATGAACGATTAATCATCTTTTCATCTGCACCTATTTTTCTTAAAACAGAATATCTTAATTTGTTATCTGAACTTTCTGTAAGTTGTTTTAATGCTAAAATAGCAGAACTTGATATTAAAAATATTATACCTAAATATATAGCTAAAAATACAATTATTGTCGTAATACCTACACTTCCATCATAAATAGAAATTCTTGTAGCTCCTTCAAGATCTATTCCATTTTTATCTAAGTTTTGTATCAAATATGAATCATCCCTTGTAAATAAATCTTCTATCTCTTGTTTTTCTTCATCAGTATTTGCATTATAATTTGCAATAAGTATTTGTTGCTCCTTCATATCTTCTGTTAAAGGACAACTGTCTGGAACAAGTATAATTCCGGTATTTGTATGACTTGTAGACATCATAATATATCCACTCTTGCACTCTTTATATTTTGGTATATACTCTTTTCCACATAAAGTTATAATGCCATCTATTTGAAGCTCTTTATTTCGTATATTTACCATATTATCAAAATCACAAAGCATTACATATTCATTATCATTTAAATTAAATTCTTCAAGTCCATAAAGTTTTGCTACCTTATTATATTCTGATTCTTTAACAATTAACTCATACGTACCATATGCAAGACCTGGAAACTGAGCTTTTACCCCATCAAAAACGTCTTTTAAATATGTCTCCCAAGTTAAATCTGGACTTGTATAAGTAGAAATCTCCACAACGTCTTTAAGTAAACTCATATCAAAGCCAGCATTTTCTAATGTGTATTGCACAGACTCTCTAGAGTCTTCAACTTGCTCTTTTGTATATACTATCTCTTCTCCATATCTATTTACATAGCTTTCTGGTAGACTAGCTGTTTTATATAAATTAATATCTACCGGTGTCATTTCAACTAATTCTCTTGTCATGGTATTTTTTAGTGATAAAGCAGTTGAAAGTATTGTTATTGTTATAAATAACATTAAACATATTACAGTCATACTTACAACAGTTGTATTAATTTTATTATTAATTTGTCTTAAAACAAACATATTTGTATCTTTTAAATATGTCTTTTTTCTGGTCTGAACTAATTTTATCATAAGTCCAGATAAAGACCAAAATAGAAATAGTGTTGCTACTGTTCCCATAACAAGTACTGGCCAAATCTTTGAAAAGCTTGTTAAAGTATACGCTTGTGCACTTACTATATAATAAGCATATCCAAGTACTCCACAAGACACCAAAAATATAATAGTACAAATAATCGGATTTTTTATAATTACCTTTTCATTTTTCTTTGCTGCATTTAAAAGATCTATTAATTTATATCTTGACACTGATATAGTATTAAATATCATAACAGCAAGATACATTAATGCAAAATATATACATGTCTTAAGAAATGCATCTTTCGAGAAAACAAATTGAAACTCTGTCATATCTACTTCAAATAGCTTTGAAACTAAAATAGACATAAGTTGTGAACCAAATATTCCTATTATAAGACCTACACCTAAAGATATAATTCCAATTAAAACTGTTTCAAACAATAATATCTTAGATATTTGTCTTCTTCCCATACCAAGTGTCATATAAATTCCAAATTCCTTTTTTCTTCTTTTAATTAAAAAATTATTTGCATATATTATTAAAAAAGCAAGTATTATAGCCACAAAACCTGATACAAATCCTATTAATTGTGTTAATAATTCTATAATCATTTTTTGTGACTGATTTACCTGCATCATAGCCTCTTGACTCTCAATAGAATTAAACATATAAAATATAGTAACACCAAGTATCAATGTCATAAAATAAATAGCATAGTCTTTAAAACTTTTTTTTATATTTTTTAAAGATAGTTTAAATAACATCATTTAGTTCACCTCCAAGAAGAGTTTGAACATCAATTATCTTCTCAAAGAACTCTTTTCTTGAATCATCTCCTTTTATAATTTCGTTAAATATTTTTCCATCTTTTATAAATAAAATTCTATTTGCATAACTTGCTGTAAAAGCATCATGTGTTACCATTAAAATAGTAGTTTTTAACTCTTTATTTAGTTTTTCAAATATTTCAAGTAATTGCCTTGCAGATTTTGAATCCAAAGCTCCAGTTGGCTCATCTGCTAAAACTAAACTTGGATTAGTTATAACTGCTCTTGCACTAGCACATCTTTGTTTTTGTCCTCCAGATATTTGATATGGATATTTTTCTAAAATATTGCTTATTTCCAACTTTTTAGCGACTTCTTTTACTTTTTTATCTATAACATCTGGCTTTTCTCTTTGAATAGTAAGTGCTAAAGCTATATTTTCATACACAGTTAAAGTATCAAGTAAATTAAAATCTTGAAATATAAATCCTAAATCTTCCCTTCTAAATTTATTTAATGCGTTACCTTTAAGTTTTGTTATATCTTTTCCATCTACTCTAATAGTTCCAGATGTAACCCTATCTATTGTAGAAATACAATTTAAAAGAGTAGTTTTACCACTTCCACTAGCTCCCATTATACCTATAAATTCACCCTTTTTAACATTAAAGCTAATATTATCAATAGCTTTAGTTAAATTAGATTTATTACCATAGTATTTTTCTATATTCTTTACTTCTAATACATTTTCCATAAATTTTACTCCTTTCTTTAAATATATTCTACAATTATTTACACCTCGTCGCTATCGATTATTCTTACAACTACCTTACATTTTCGTAAGATACACTTATTCAAAACTTAAAAGTGAGCCTTTTGGAAACTTTAATGTAACGCATGTATTATCCATAACTTTAGATTTTATATCTATATCAATACCTAATTTATTACATAATTTCTTACACAAATATAATCCAATACCTGTTGATTTTTTAGATATAATTCTACCATTTTTTCCTGTAAAACCTTTATCAAAAACTCTAGGTAAATCTGACTTTTCTATTCCTATACCATTATCTACTATATATAATTCAACCCTTTGATCAAAGTCTTTACTATATATTTCTATTTGTTTATCTTCCTCTTTGCTATACTTTATACAATTTTGTATAATCTGATTTATTATGAATATAATCCATTTACTATCTGTATAGACTACTTTATCCAAATCGTGAACATTTACATTTATATTACTTTCAATTAAAATATTTTTATTTCTTTTTATAGATATATTTACAATGTCTTTTAAAGAAGCTTTTTTTATACTATAATCTTTTTCAACATCATTACTTCTTGCATAAAATAATGCTTGCTCTATAAAATTTTCTATTTTTTCAATTTCTTCTTCTATACTTTTAGTTACTTCATTTCTATTATTTTCAATTATAAGTTTAATAACTGAAATTGGAATTTTTATTTCATGTATCCACATTTCTATATATTCTTTATACTCTTTTTGAGAAAATTTATATTTATTAACATTTTCAATCATAGATTTTCCAAGTTCTCTTACATATTCTTCTAATTTTTCTGCTTCTATAAAATTGGTATTATCTATTACTTCTGAAAGCAAATATTTCTCATCCAATTCAGCCATTTTAGATTCTATACTATCATAAAAACTTTTTTTCTTTGTATATTCTAAGAAGATCATAATCAAAGTTACTATAATTGGTATGAGCAATATATAAATTGCTATAACTGAATTAACGTTATATGGCATTAAAAAAATCTCTATTGTAATTTGCAAAAATATAATACTTAATAAGTATCCAATTTTATCTTTAAAAAAATCTAAAAATTTCATTTTAATATATACCCCTGTCCTCTTTTTGTTTCAATTAAACTTTTAAGATTTATCTCTTCCATTTTATCTCTTAGCCTCTTTATATTAACAGATAGAGTATTTTCATCAACAAAACTCTCACTATCCCATAAATAGCTCATTATTTTATCTCTTGATACAATTTTTCCTCTATTAAGCACCAAAAAATGTAATATCTTTAATTCATTTTTAGTGAGTTCTATCTGAATATCCTCCTTTTCTATTTTACTTTGAGAAATATTAAGAATAAATTCATTACAATCAATTTTATCTTGAGAACAACTTAAATCTTTTGATCTTCTTAAAAGACTAGATATTTTTGCAAGTAATATATGTATATTAAAAGGCTTTGTAACGTATTGATCAGCTCCATAATTTAAAGATATAATCTCATCTATCTCACTTTCTCTACTTGTAATAATTATTATTGGTACATTTGATACTTTCCTTAACTCCTTACAAATATACTCACCATCTATATTAGGTAAATTAATATCTAAAAGTATTAAATCTGATTTAATTTTTAATATATCCTTTATTGTATCTTCAAACTTTTCAAGAATCTCTATTTCATATCCATTTTTTCTTAAAAATATACCTAATTCTTCTCTTAATTTTTTATCATCTTCAACAATTAATATTTTACTCATAATTTTCACCATATTTATTATAACATATAATATCACACGTTTTTCTTACATTTTTGTAAGAAAAAAGCTTGAAAATAAATTTCAAGCTTTTATTATCTTTTGCTTTTTATTTCTTGTAACTCAAATCTATATTTTTGTCCATTTTTATTTACTTCGTCAAAAAACATATCATATGGTCTTATCCACAACTTTCCATCCCCATATAAAGATCTATAGATAACCATTTTTTCATTAGTCTCTGAATTATACCCTATATCTTCTACAAGATACATATCTCCTTTATAATGCTTATATACTCTTTTTAATTTTATTTCTTCCATATATTATCCCTTCTACCCTAAAATTTCTCCTAAAGGTCTCCCCTCATTAATTCTTTTTATTGTCTCACCAAAAAGTGGTGCTATAGATAGTACTTTAATCTTTTCTATCTGTTTTTCCTTAGGAAGAGGCACAGTATTAGTAATAACTAATTCCTTTATTGGTGATTTTCTTATTCTTTCTGTAGCATTTGCAGATAATATTCCATGAGTACATCCAGCATATATTTCTTTTGCACCGTGTTCTTCTAAGATTCTAGCAGTTTCTATAATTGAACCCGCAGTATCAATTTCATCATCAAAAATAATTGCTTGCTTATCTTTTACATTACCTATAACTGTTGAAGCAATTGCATTATCATCATTACCATTTCTTCTTTTATCTATAAGCGCAATAGGACATCCAAAGAACTCAGAATATTTATATGCCTTCTTAGAACTTCCAGCATCTGTTGCAACAACAACCATATCTTTTAAATTCTTTTTTAAAAAATATTCTTGCAATAATTTCTGCGCAGATATTCTATCACAGTTAATATCAAAATAAGCTTGAATTGCAGGATTATGCAAGTCACAAGTTATAACTCTTGTAGTCCCAGCAGCCTCTAATAATTTTGCCATAAGCTTTGCTGTTACTGGTACCCTTGGTTGATCTTTTTTATCAGATCTAGAATATATATAATATGGAAGTACTACATTTATTCTTCCAGCAGATGCACGCTTTAAAGCTTCAATTGCTATTAGTAATTCCATTACTCTCTCATTTACAGGTGGAGTTGTAGTTTGTACAATATAAACATCCTTATCTCTTACTGTTTCTAAAATTTGTACAAAAGTGTTATCATTTTTAAATTTTAATACCTTCATATGTCCTTTTTTTAGTCCTAAATACTCACATATTTCATCTGTAAACTCTTCACCACTTGGACATGCAAAAATCTTAATATCTTTCATATTTTTTCCTCCTCAATATAAAAAAACTATATATATATATGAAGATTCCCTCATATTATATATAGTTTTATAACTTGTTTAATATTTATATAATTAACTTTACTTTTCATTCAAACTCTCCATTGATATTAGTATCATATACTATAAATAATATTTTGTCAATTAATGAAGAAAAAAATAAAGAAGAAAAACTCTTCTTTATTTTGAAATAATATTTAATACGTTATTTTGTATCTTTAAAGACACATTCTCTTGTTTTAAGATATTATTTATATTTATAATAATATCTTCATCACTTATTACGTTTAGCATTTGCCTATTAGGATTACCACTTGTATTCTCTATATGCTGAACTACTTCTTTTATTTTACTATTAAATTTTCTAAAAGATCTAACTTTATATATTTTTTTATTATATTTCTCCCAAACTTGAAATGTATACTTATTTAGCCTTTTAGTTCTACTAAATTTACTTGCATTTCTATTATTTTTGTAAATTTTAGGATAAGCTTCAGCTACACTATCCATATACACTACTTTATCATATGAACATATTATATTATTTAGATCCATTCCATAGTCTTTTAATATATTTAAAAACAGTTCATTTCCACTATACACTTCATTATCTATAATTCCTCTATCACAAATTATAATTTCCTGTATACTACTTTGACTAGCTAACTTTTCTGCATGTAGCTCTTTTTGATATTGAATAAGCAACATTAATCTTTGAAAATTCTCAGATGATATATTATTACCTATTTGTAATCCAGATCTATGTAATGCTAATGCAGTTTCAGAAACTATAATATATTTGGGATTATTTAATTGTTTTAAGTAACTTATAGTAGATGTTTTTCCAGCACATGGCCCGTCCTGTTAAAACCAATTTTGCTTCTAACATAAAATCATCTCCTTTATATAATTTACTATTATATTCTAACATTAATTGTTAGATTAATCAAGAAGATTACATAAAATATACAGATAAGTATAAAAAAAGAAAGTAAATTTCAATTTACTTTCATTGGTGGTCAGAGAGGGAATCGAACCCCCGACACGGGGATTTTCAGTCCCCTGCTCTACCGACTGAGCTATCTGACCTAAAAAAGATAAAAAAAAAGTGGCGACCTGAATGGGGCTCGAACCCACGACCTCTAGCGTGACAGGCTAGCGTTCTAACCAACTGAACTACCAGGCCACAGCAAAATAAATGGTGGGCACTACAGGGCTCGAACCTGTGACCCCCTGCTTGTAAGGCAGATGCTCTCCCAACTGAGCTAAGCGCCCATTTATCTGTTGACAAGTATTATTATAACGTATCTTATAGCATTTGTCAACAGTTTTTTACCATATTTTCTATATTATTTTTTTGGCATTTAAAATTATTTCATCTATACGTAACCTATATGTTCCATAATTAATTAAGACTTCTTCAGCTAAACTTTCATCCATTTTTTTGAATAGAAAATCGCCTTGAATTTTATCTGCTCCATCAGTTATAGACTTAACTAATTTCATATCATCATTTATTTTTCCAACTATTACTTTATATCCTAAATCCTTACAAAGTACAATTAAATCAAGAAATACTTTATCATTTATTATTTCACTAGATAATATACTTGAACTTATCTTTACTTCATCTATAGGAAGCTCTTTAAATAATTCTAATGATTCTTGCTTTATATCAAAATTATTTATAATTATATCTACATCCATTTGCTTTAATCTTTCAAACATCAACTTATATGTTTCAAGCTTTGACTGTTCTATGCTTCCTGTCATTTCGACTTGTAAACTATTTTTAGGCAAATCATATGAAGAAATTATATCACATATTGTATCTACAAATTCTTTTTTAAAAGCCGTCTTATTTGATATATTTACAGCAATCTGAACATTGTTGTAGCCTTTATCTCTAAATTCTATTATCTTTTCGCAAACTGTTTTTAAGACATACTCATCTAGCTTTATAGTAAGTCCCATAGCTTCTGCTTGAGTAATAAAATATGCGGCATCTAAATTTCCAAGTACTGGATGATTCCAATTTAGTAATGCTTCAAAGCCGATTTTTGATGTATCTTCTACATTTATTCTAGGTTGTAGATTAATACCAAACTCGTTATTTTCATATGCTTTCTTTAAGTCTTTTTCCATTTTTACATTATTATCTAATTTTGCTTTTAAGCTATCATTATGAAAATAATAATCATTTCCGCCATGTTCCTTTATATAATACATTGCATTATCCGCATAATTTATTAAATCTTTTCTTGAATATCTTTGATCAATTGCTAAAACGACACCTAAACTATATTCAATAGAAATCGTGTTATTTTCTATTACTACAGGCTTACTCATAGTATTTTTTAGATTTTCAAGTATTAATATAACTTCTTCCTTTGTATTAATTTTATCAATTATAATAGCAAATTCATCTCCACCTAATCTATATGCTTTTGCATTTGGTGGTAATGACTCATCAAATTTTGCAGACATTGATTTTAAAAGTTCATCACCAATATCATGGCCTAATGTATCATTTACTTGCTTAAATCCATCCAAATCCATAAATCCCACAGCTAAATTCTTATCTTGCTCTATAAGCTTATCTAAGTCAGCATAGAAAAGATATCTATTTCCTTTCCCTGTTAACTCATCTGTGTACGCTTGCTTTCTTACCTTTTTAGAATTTTTATCTCTTATTAAGAGTTTATATATGAGTATTGCAGCTATAGCTATTATAGCTGCTTTTAATAACTCAATTAATATTTCCTTATATTGTAATATGTAATTTAAAAAATTCATTTATACCACACCTTTATTATCCTAAAACTATATTTACTATTTTAGATTTTATGACAATAACCTTCTTTATTTCCTTACCTGATATATAATTCTTTAAAGATGGAGACTCTAAAGCTATATTTTCTATTTGTTTTTCATCACTTTCTGCTGGTACATTAATTCTATATCTTACAGTACCATTAATTTGTACTGGGATTTCTATCTCATCTAATATTATTTTACTCTCATCATATTTAGGCCATTTACTCTCAAAAATATAACCACCTAAGTTCAATCTTTCCCATAGTTCTTCTGTAACATGAGGAGCTACTGGATTTAAAATTTGTAATAATGGCTTGATATATTTTTTACTTACCTTTTCTTGTTTATATAATACATTTACATAGCTCATCATAGCAGCTATAGCAGTATTATATTTCATATCCTCATAATCTTGTGAAACTTTTTTTATTGTCAAGTTTATTTCTCTATCTAATTCTTTAGAAGTTATATCTTCATCTGTTACTAAAGATTCAAGTCTCATTACTCTGTCCAAGAATTTTTTAGTACCTTTTACTCCATTTTCTGACCAAGGAGCTGACATACCATAATCTCCTATAAATAATATATATGTTCTTAATGTATCTGCACCATATTGCTTTACTATATCATCTGGATTGACTACATTTCCTTTTGACTTTGACATTTTACTTCCATCAGGCCCAAGTATTAATCCTTGTGTTGTTCTTTTTTGATATGGCTCTTTTGTTGGAACAACACCTATATCATATAAAAATCTATGCCAGAATCTAGAATAAATTAAATGTCTTGTTACATGTTCCATACCTCCATTATAACAATCTACATTTCTCCAGTAATTCAAGGCCTCTTTAGAAGCTAAAGCTTCATTATTTTTTGGATCCATATATCTTAAGAAATACCAAGAAGATCCAGCCCACTGTGGCATTGTATCTGTTTCTCTTTTTGCAGGTCCACCACATTTTGGACATGTAGTATTTACCCACGAATCTACTTTGGCAAGAGGAGATTCACCATCTTCTCCTGGTACAAAATCTTCAACTTCAGGTAATGTTAATGGTAAATCTTTTTCATCTAATGGAACAAGTCCACATTTTGGGCATTTTACAATAGGTACAGGCTCTCCCCAATATCTTTGTCTTGCAAAAGCCCAATCTTTCATATGATAATTTTTCTTACTATGTCCTATCTTATTTTTTTCTAAATATTCTATTATTTTAGCTTTAGCATCTTTTACACTCATACCATTAAGAAAATCTGAATTAATTATTACTCCATCATCTATATCTGTATAAGCACCATCATATAAAGATATCTCCTCACCCTTTGAATTTGCTACTACTTGAATCATATCAATATTAAATTTCTTAGCAAATTCATAGTCTCTAGTATCATGAGCAGGTACTGCCATTATAGCACCAGTACCATATCCCATCATTACATAGTCTGTAACCCATAAAGGTACAACTTTACCACTTACTGGATTTAATACTTCAAGTCCTTCAACTTTTACACCTGTTTTGTTTTTAGATAATTCTACTCTTTCAAATTCAGATTTTTTTGTTGCCTCTTCTTTATATTTTAAAATTTCATCATAGTTTTTAATTTCATCTTTATATTTTTCAAGTATTGGATGCTCAGGAGCTATAGCCATGTAAGTAACACCAAAAACAGTATCAGGTCTAGTTGTATATACTGTTAATAGATCTTCCTTATTATTAAGTTTAAAATTAATTTCTGCTCCATATGATCTTCCGATCCAATTTTCTTGCTCATGTCTTACTCTAGGTGGAAAATCTACCTCATCTAAACCTTCAAGTAATTTATCTGCATAATCAGTTATTTTTAACATCCAAACTTCTTTTTCCATTTGCACTATTTGACTATCACATCTGTCACAAATGCCACCTTGTGACTCTTCATTTGCAAGTATTACTCTACACTTAGGGCAATAATTTACATACGTTTTATCTTTATATGCTAATCCATGTTCATATAATTTTAAAAATATCCATTGTGTCCATTTATAATAATTAGGATCTGTTGTATCAATTACTCTATCCCAATCAAATGAAAACCCAACTGATTTTAGTTGCTTTGTAAATGTTGCTATATTTCTATCTGTCACTATTCTTGGATGAATTCCTGTTTTTATAGCATAGTTTTCTGTTGGTAAACCAAATGCATCAAATCCTATTGGAAATAATACATTTTTTCCCTCCATCCTCTTTTTTCTACTTAAAACTTCCATTCCCATAAAAGCTCTTACATGACCAACATGTAATCCAGCGCCTGATGGATATGGAAACTCAATTAAAGCATAAAATTTTTCTTTGTCACTATTATTTACAGCATGGAAACAATTTTTTTCTTCCCATACCTTTTGCCATTTTTTATCTATTTCTTTATTATACATAATCTTTACTCCTTTATTTATATTTTTCATATTGTCTTTGTAAAAAATTATCTGTCATACCGGAAATATAATCTATTATCTTTTGTGAATCGGTTGTACTTTTTTTATAATCATCACTCATACTATGTAAAAACACTTTATATATATCATTATCATAATCATTCAATTCTAGTGCTCTACTATATATACCATAAAGTGTCTCTATTGTACTTGTATATCTTTTACTATCTTTAGGCGTTATAGCATACTCATAAATATTGTCGTAATTAAATTTTTTAAGTTCTACTACAGCATCATATACTTCCTTTGACATTGATATATATGGTTTATTATAACTATTTTTTATAACATCAATTATAATACTATTCATAATCTGTGTATTTTCTGTACCTAAATATTTCTTCACATTTTCTGGTAATAATTCTTTATTAAACACTCCGAGTCGATTAGCATCAT
>CALXBV010000075.1 GCA_944386635.1 uncultured Clostridia bacterium | reverse complement strand
AATCAAAGATAATGCTATTGTTAAAGCTACTCCAGAAGTAACAGCAAATAATATAGATGCTAATTTAATACATGAAGCAGCAATAGGTAAAATTGCTGGAGAACAATTAATAAAGCTTATGAGTCTTGGACTTTCTGAAAAACAAGCAGAGCAAGAAATAATTAATGGATTTTTAAAATAAATTTTTATATAGATAATATATAATAGAAATACTATTTTAAGAGGCAAAAAGCCTCTTTATTTTGATTTTTATTATATACTTGATTAATTTTACAACTAATGATAATATTTAAATATAAGGAGGTTTATTTATGAAAAAGAAGTCTTTAAGTTTTTCTTTAGTTGTAGTTATGCTTATATTTAGTATATATACTAATTTAGTTGTTGCCGCAAATACTAATATAAAGGGAGATATAAATAAAGATGGCGAATTAACTAAAGATGATGCAATATTACTTGTTGAACATTTTCTTAATAATACACTTACAGATGATGATAAAAAAAATGGAGACTTGAATAATGATGGTGTTATTAATATAAAAGATGCACAAGAAATATATCTAGCTGTAGATCCAAATTTTATTATAGGTGATTATAATGGAGATGGAAAAGTTGCTACATATGATGGCTTTAGAATATTAAGGATGGTAACTTTGGAAGATGAGGATTTATCACTACCAGAAATGGTTATATGTTGTGATTACAATGGTGATGGAAAAATTGCTTTATATGATGCCTTTCAATTTTTAAAACTTACTGAGAATTTAAACTATGGAGATATAAATAGAGATGGCGATATAAATGTAATAGATGCAGCTATTGTTATGAACAAATTTAAAAACAATACCGTTCATAAAGATGATTTAAGTAGAGCAGATATGAATTCAGATAATAATCTTAATTCAATAGATGCTGCTTTAATAATGAACAAGTTTAAAAATAATCAATAAAAAATATTCTAATATTTATGGTTATAAAATTTTAGAATATAAAATAAAGAGGCTTTTTTGCCTCTTTATTTTATTATTACATATTATTTAATGGATTCTTTTCTAAAGCTTCTTTTACTTGCTCACTATCAACATGAGTATATATTTCAGTAGTAGAAACACTTTCGTGTCCTAATATTTGTTGAAGAGAACGAATATCAACGCCACCATATTTATGCATTAAAGTAGCCGCAGTATGTCTTAATTTATGTGGTGAATATTTCTTAGGATCAAGACCAGCTAAAGTTATATATTTTTTTACCATCATTTCAACAGTTCTTCTTCCAATTCTCGTGCCACGTTCAGAAATAAATAAAGCATCATGATCTTTTACATCTTTAGGGCGAACAGCTATATATTCTTTTAAAGCCTTCTTGCAAGACTCATTTAAGTATATAGAACGTTCTTTGTCACCTTTACCTATAACATTTAATGTATCACCTTTAATGTCTTTAAAATTAATTGCTACAAGTTCAGATAAACGAAGTCCACAGTTAAGAAATAAAGTGATAATGCAAACATCTCTTTTTTGATTTTTTCCATCAATAGAGTGGAGGAGAGCTACACTCTCATCTAAAGATAAATATTTAGGTAATCTTTTACCAAGTTTAGGTGTTTCAAGCTCTACAGCTGGATTTTTGTCTAAAAGTTTTTGCTTAAAGGTTACATAATTAAAAAAAGATTTAATAGCTGCAATTTTTCTAGCTCTTGTTGTTGGCTTATCCGAACGTATGTTCGAAAGATAATTTAAATATTCATATAAATCTGATAGTTCAATTTTTTTAACAAAATTAATATCTAAACTTGTAATATCTGTTTTTTCAATAAGCTCATCATTAATATTATTGAATTTAATTTTATCTATCTTATATAATTTTAAAAATCTGAAAGTATCTCTTAAATCATAATGATATTCACGAATTGTACTTTTTGATCTATTTTTTATATTTTGCATATATATTAGAAAATCTTTAATAAAAACTGGTAAATCATCATACATATAATAACCTCCAAAAAAGTGACGCTCATATTGTCATTTTAAGGCACTTTTAAAAATATGGTAATATAGTTACATGGCATAAAATTTTATAAAAAGCTTTAAAAGGCAAATATGAAACAAATTTAATTTCTTATAAAAAATGGTATATAATAATAATTAGCATAGTAAATAAAAGTATAAGAAAATGCAATAATAAGGAATAACATATTATTAATTTAAATTAAATTATTTAAATTAAGTAAAATACTAAAACTAATTACATTATAGTAGTACAGTACAAATATATCATATCTTAAAATAATAGTCAATAAATCCTACTCCTATTTTCACAAAATTATTATTTTGCGCAATAATGCAAATTTCAAAAATGTACTATTACTATACCTCTTCTCTTTTATTTTATATTAAAAATACAGAAATTTTATATATGATATTTTTTACTCATTTAATATTTTTTTATTTTTTCTTACATACTACTTTTAGATTCGATTCTTTCTAACTTATACTTTAAATTCTTTATTTTTATAAAAAATTAATACAAATATAAAAATCCCCTATTTTTTTCAATTTATATTAATTTAGCGCTTGACTTTTTTATTATGTAATGCTATAATATATGTGTAATTTGACATTGCTAGAAAGCTTTTTAATATAAGTTACGTACATATATTATAAAATAATAATATATAAAAATACTAGATAGTATTGTATTGTTCATGACTAAGTTCTTTGAGTTTATACGTATGTTAGTTTAGTATAAACATTCTAAGTATATTTTAGGATTGGCCACCTTATCTTATATTTTAGACTTGAAAGAAGAATTTAGTAATACACTATTATCTAAATATATATATATTTTTTCCTTTCTGGCAATAAAAATTGCCAATGCATACACGCCTAAATCTCCTAAGAGGGATTTTAGATATAGAGTGGATTAAAATCCGCTCTATTTTTTTGGCCTCTTTACGTATATTGCCTATTTAATAAAATATATATCATCTTATATTCTATATTTTATTATGTAAAATTACATAAATGTATTTACTTTATACGTCGATTATGCTATACTATATATGTGGCTACACTTATTAAAGAGTTAATTAATATAAGCTTTGTTTTTCATTTATATAATAAAAATAAACATATAGTATTCTTGCCGACTAAAATTAATCATTATATGGATGGAGTAATGATTAGCCTTTTTAAAATTTAATAAGTATTATAAATATATATAATATACTGTTTTATTTTAAAATTGGAAAAATTTAGTAATACTATATATTTATATAAGTTTTTTAGTTAATTTTTTAATAAAATATTAAAGCTTTCATGATTTATAAAAAGAACAGATTTTTATCTGTTCTTTTTTGTCCTTTTAATAAAATTATAAATATTATATTACATTATTCTATTTAAATCTTCATATGACTTTTTAAGAAGCCTTTTTGCATCATTATATGTTAATATATCTAATGCCTCATCATATTTAAACCAGCCAATATTTGCTATTTCTGCATCTTGTTTTATAGTATCTTTACTTGTATTATTAGCTAAAAAGAACACTACAGTCTTCTCCACATTTTCTTTAGGACTATAATGTATTTCATATCTATAATTTTCTAATATATTTATATCTATATTTGTCTCTTCTTTTACTTCTCTTATAGCTGTCTCTTGTTCAGTTTCATTTCCTTCTACATGGCCTTTTGGAAAGTCCCAATGTCCTTTATTGTGTTTTACTATTAATACTTCTTTATTTTGATTATATATAATAGCTCCGCATGATTTTTCTTTTTGCATTTTTTATTCCTCCTATAAATTTTTACATATAAAAACATATGTTCTTTAACTCTATATATTTATTATATCAAAATAATAATAAAAAATAAAGAGGCATTTTGCCTCTTTATTACATTAATTTATCTAATTTAACTTAATTTAATCTGGTTAAATGGTATTATATTAGACTTTTTATTTTTAAATTGTTCATTTATATTATCATCATAAAATATTTTTAGTTTACCATTTACTTTATCACATTGTTCATATGAATGTACAAATTCATCTATAGTAATATATTTCTTATCATATAATCTTGCGTATCCATACGCTTTAGAAATTATACTTATGGCTAAATCTGGATTAGATATACTATCATCAAATACATTTCTATGCTTTTTTTTTGTTTAGTTAACCAAAGATTTGCTGATATTATTTGCTGATTTTTCATTTATCTTTATATTATACATATCAGAATACTTATATAAAGTATATGATAATATTTTTTCTAGCGTAAAATCTGAAGGCTCACTAATTATTATATTAGAAAATCTTCTAGAAAAAGCTGGATCATCTTTTATATAATACTCGTATTCTAAATCTGTAGTAGCACCTATTAAGTATATGTTTTTATTTGTCATAAAAGGCTTTATTATATTAGCTATATCCAATGTATTATGATCATTCGTTTTTCCAGTTCCAACTAATGTATGTATCTCATCTATAAATAAAATTACTTTATGCTGTGATTTTAAAAAATTAAAAAGTTCTATTACTCTTTTTTCTAGCATTCCCATATACATACAACCACTATGTAATGTAGCCGCACTAGTTTTATATATAGTAAAATTTCTAAGAGATTCTGGTACATTTTTATTTCTTATTCTATACGCAAGTCCTTCAACTATACTTGTTTTACCAACACCAGGTTTTCCGATTAAAAGTGCAGATTTTTCAGGAGTAAGAATAGTAAGCATTAAATTTTCAATTTCTTTATTTCTTCCTATTGCAGGATCATATTTATAATTTATATCAGTTAAACACTCACAATACTTATTTATTATACCGAGAATTATTTCTAAACTTACTTTCTTTGTATTTATTATCTTTATTTATAGTATAGCCAAAAAAGTTATCCATGTCATTATAATCCATCATATTTGTATCCTCCTTATTTAGCTTATTATTACTAGTCTTATCAAAAAGTAAATCTAATTCATTGTAATTTTGATCAATATCATCACTACAATAAATAACTAAATCTTTCATAATTTCTTTTTCATATAAACTAAGATTTTTACCTTTTTCTATTTTTCTTTTTATTAGTTTGATTTTAAAAAAATATAAATTAGGATAATCTGTTCTCATCTGACTATAGTATCTTACTTTAGATTTAATATTTTTTTCTGAGTTGAGATTATTTTCATACTTATTGTTTTGTAATTTATAGTAAACTCCTATTATTAGCAATATTAACATTAATGTTAAAGTAATTATAATCATAAAAACCCTCCTTATTAATTTAATTAAATTAATTTATATATTATAAAAAAGCAATAAGATTATAACATTTTTAATTTATTATGTCAATTTAAAAAATATTTAAAAATACGTTATTAATTATAATATAAAATATCAATAAAATAATAAAAATCAAAATAAAGAGGCTTTTTGCCTCTTTAAATAGTACTTAATTATTATTACACAATTATAATTTTCTTCATTTTCATTACTGATTATTTTTAAACAAATTCATTATTAAAGCAGCATCTATTGAATTAAGATTATTATCTGAGTTCATGTCTGCTAAAAGTAAATCATCTATTGTTAGTTCACTATTATTTTTATATATATTCATAACAATAGCTGCATCTACTGAATTAACATATCCATCTTTATTTATGTCTCCTTTTATACATCCTTGTTCCACAAAAACATTTATTAATAAAGCATCATACGGTGATATTCTTCCGTCATCGTTCACATCTGCTATTTTTAATAATTTATCATCCACTGTTATAAGATGTTCATATAAATAATTTATGTAATCTGCATCTTTAGAGGTAATCATACCATCTCTATCAGCATCACCTTTTTGATATTCTTTTTCTAACATGAGATTTATTAGATAAGCATCATATGGTGTTAGCTTTCCATTATTATCCATATCTGCTGCTTCTAATAGCTTATCATCTACTGTTATTCCCATTTCATATAAATAATTTATATAATTAGCATCCTCAGTAGTGATTAGTCCATCACCATTAGCATCTCCTTTTACAATAAAAGTGTCACTTTCAGGTTGTTGGTATGATTGAACAATTGTAAATGATGTTGACGTTATATTTAATTCTCTGTTTCCACCAGCTTCATTTGTTGCTACTCCACCAGCTATGTATGAGATGTATCCTATATCTCCAACATTTCCCTGAATATCACTTAATACTATCACTCTTTGTAAATTGCCTGATCCCTCTACACTTATATTTGCACTAACGCCAGAGACCCTAATATCTTCAGGACTAAGTGTTACATTTGTAGCATTATTATATATATTTACTGTATATCTAACAGTTCCTCCAATTTCTACTGTTCCATGATCCGGAGATGTAACGCCAAGTCTAGGAATATTGACAGCAACAACTAAATTAGGATATATGCTAAATATAAGCATACATATAGCTAAAAACGAACTTAAAAGTTTATTTTTCATATATAATCCCCCTTATATTTAAATATTATCATTAGTTATAAAATTAATCAAGTATATAATAAAAATCAAAATAAAGAGGCCTTTTTGCCTCTTTAAATTGTACTTAATTATTATTCAATTATGATTTTTCTTTATTTTCTTTACTGATTATTTTTAAACATGTTCATTATTAAAGCAGCATCTATTGAATTAAGATTATTATCTAAATTCATATCTGCTAAAAGTAGATCATCTTGTGTAGCATTATTATTTTTATATATATTCATAACAATAGCTGCATCTACTGAATTTATATATCCATCTTTATTTATATCACCTTTTTTAAAAGGTAACACATTAACTGTTATTGTCTTAGTTATATTACCACATTCTATATTAATTTGAGTTGTTCCTTCTCCTACTGCCGTTACAAGTCCATCTTGTCTTACAGTAGCAATACTATTATCATTTGAAGAATATTTAATCAATTTATTTGTTGTATTTTCAGGAACAATTATAGCTTGAATTTCGCTAGTTTGTCCTATACCCATATTTAAGCTTTTTGTATTTAAATTTATATCTGTTGCTTCAATACTTTCTAAATCACTAAAACTATAAAATACACTTCTATATGTATAATCCATGTTTTCTCCAGTAGATGAATCTGTTACATTATGCAATGTAATTTCAAAAATATCTCCACTTTCATATGTAATAGTATCATCCCTAAATGTTAATAATCTAGTACCAGTATTTTTTAGAAATTTTCCTTCATCATTTTTATTATCATTAGTTATTTTGTATACTTTTCCTGAATTTAAAGCTTTTATAGTTATTTCAGTATCAGAGGATACGGTATAGTTTTTATAAAATCTAGCAGTCCAATTTCCTATTCCATTATATGATAAATCCATCGGAAATATTCCATTACTTGGCCATGCCACAAGTTCATTTGTGTAATCTTCAAAACCTGAGAATTTATGAACACCTTGCCATCCAAAAGATAATCCTGAGCCTACAGCTCCTACTCCCCATTCTGTTGCTGATGGATCTAATAAATTATATCTATGTCCACATTCAACAGAATCACCATATGCATCATTTAATGCACTAACTATACTTGTCTGTATATTACCTGAATATAAATTTTCTGTCATATAACTTTGTGCTTTATCATAAAAATCATCACTTACACCATCTGGCTGTTCTGGAAAATGACCTCCACTATATCCATGACTATTGTTATATGCAACTAATGCTGCTTTATGTTGTGCTGCGTCTACAATATCTTGATTTAATTCTAATTGATGTAATCCTAAACCAACTCTTGCAAGATTTATATAATCTGTTACCATAAATAATGCCATATCTGACCACTTACCAGCAACAAGTGGCAATTCAGTATATTGAGGCTCTTCATCAAAATTTCTAACAATAGCCTCACCATGTTGAGTATATTCTTTATATTTTGCTTTTACAGCATCTAGTAATGATATTTCATTATCAGTCAAACTAACATTTACTTTTTCTTCCATAAAGTCTGGATCTACAAATAATATAGTTGTATATATTCTAAATGTCTCTTCATCTTGTACTTTCATGTCATAAAACACATATTTATAGTTTTCAGCTCGTGTATAATTTTCTGTATTACTTCCAAGCATAATAGGATTTGGTAACTCAGCAATACAAAATTCTGTTTTTGATAAAACTAAAGAAATATATTTTGCCTTTCCTGTATCTATTCCAAAATTATATAAGTCAGTACCATTATCCTTTAATTCTTCATTCATATAAAATATATTTTCATCAATATATGTTTGTGGAAAATAATAATTATGTTTTTTTGCTAATATTTTACTTACTATTAGTGAAGATTTTTGTAAATCATATGCATAATCTGATGATTTCAAAAAATTAGCTTTATATAACTCAATATCTGAATATGTAACATTATATTCATACACACCATTAACTAAATCATCATCATCGCAAATAACTGTTCCCGACATATACCATTCAGTAAATGTATATTTATCTCCTTGTGCATAATTTTTTGAGATAAAATTTCCATTTATACATCCATATCCTTTTATTTGTCCGTTTGCATTTGTTTCTATATGTAACATCCATGTATAGTCATCATCATAATATGAATATGCCTTTCCGCCAAATGCAGAATTTGTAATTAACCTAGGTTGTCCAAACATATTGTTTACTTGATCAATTGTTGTGTTTTTAGATATAGTATTACCATTTATTTGTAACAACTCATTTTCTGATAAACTTGTAGCATATACATTATCTGTTACTATTCCTAAAAAAAATATTAAAGAAACTATTAATATAATATAAAGTTTATTTTTCATAAATAAACCTCCTTTTTGCTAATATAATACCATTGTTTATAAAATAAATCAATAAAATAATAAAAATCAAAATAAAGAGGCTTTTTGCCTCTTTAAGTAGTACTTAATTATTATTACACAATTATAATTTTCTTCATTTCCTTTACTGATTATTTTTAAACATATTCATTATTAAAGCAGCATCTATTGAATTAACATATCCATCATTATTCATATCCACTATTTCAATATCGTCTTGCGTTGCATTATTATTTTTATATATATTCATAACAATAGCTGCATCTACTGAATTTATATATCCATCCGAATTCATGTCTCCCTTTATGTATCCACTTCCTACTGTAATTCTTTTTGATACATTTATTTCTCCTAATACATCCATAGACTCATTTGCACTAACAGCTCCTTTTATATTTACTTCAATTGTACTTATTCCATTTGCCTTTCCCCTAAAAACATAGGTTTTAGAACTTATTCCAAGTTGCTCTTTACTCGAATCATGCCATACAGTCTCAGATAATGCATCTCCGGAAATATATTCTAATGCATATTCATTATATGTAACATTTAAAGAATCATATGCCCCAACATTTGTTTCAAAATCTAAAGTTACTGTTATTATCTCACCTATATCTATATTATCTTTAGAACTTATTTCAAAAGCTTTTACATTCGAAAATAAAAAAGTAAATATGAAAAATATTAATGCTATTTTTTTTAATTTATTATTATTTTGCATATACTACCTCCTATACGTCGAATAATATCATTAATATATAAATTAATCAAGTAAATAACATGTTTTTCACATAATATACAAAAAAATAAAGAGGCAATTATACCTCTTTTATTTCAAATAATATATTTTGGTTATTTCTCATCTTTTTACTTATACAATTAATTTGAATATTTTTTCCAGTCATTTTAAAAAAATAATATTCAAATTCCATTTTTATATTATTTATTATTTTTAAGAATTTTTTTACATCTCTTTTTTCACTGTAAATTTTAAATGGAAGTGTATATGAAATTTTACTTTTATTTTTTATAGCCTCGTCTATATATATTCTTAAATTTATAAATAAGCAACGTATATCTTTTACTATCGGATTAGCATTTTCAGCTTGAGGAAGTTCTATTACATATTCGCCTAATATAGAAAAAGACATTTCTTCTAAATTTTGCTCTTCTTTTTTTGAAAGTCCTCTATTTTTCAATTTGCATAAATAAATATCTTCTTCATAATCTAAATAATTACCAAAATAGTATTTATTTAATATTTTTACTATTATATTACTTCTTTCTATATCAGTAAGCATTCTAGTAGTTCCGATAAATTAAAATTTCTTTATTTGCAACATTAAAAAAAATGTCTGCCTCCCAACACGTATTGTTATCATCATAAAAAATTTCTCCTGATGACTTTAATATTTTTACACTCTCCATATTTATCCTCCTTATTTATTAAAATTTAAGCATACTATTTAAATGTGTTTAATATTTTATCATATTTTGAATATTATGTCAACAGCAAACATAAAGCTATATTTAGTTTTCTGGTATTATAATTAATGTATTTTTATTAAAAAATTTAAATTTAATTTTTTTATCAATATTTAATACAAAATATTTACTAAAATATATTAAATCATTTCTTTGAAAATATTTTATATTACTCTCTAATTTTATTTTAATAGTATCTACACCAATCTTTTCTTTTTCCGATTTTATCTTGGCATTTATCTTACTTAAATTTTTAAATAAGTTATAGTTTGATTTACTAGAATATTCAGAATCAAAATATTCATAAAATATACTTTTATTCGTTTCAAATCTATTATTTTCCATAACATCTGTTAATGTATATTGCTCAATATAGTCGCCTATTGAAAAGTGAATAATACCTTTAAAAAAAGTACAGAATTCTTGTAATATCAGTTCTATAAGTATAGCTTTTTCATATTCATTTAGTAAATCATCTACTTTATTATATACTAATTCTATTGTTTGCTTACTTGGTAAAAAATATAGTCGTACATTTTTATTATTTGAAAATATTACATTCCCATAGATATTATAATAATTTAGTATTTTTCTCTTAAAATAATATTCTTTTATTTCCATACAATACCTCCTCTACATTTGTATTTTGAGTAAAATATAATGTATACGAGTGATATTATATCACGATTATGTAAACATTGCAACATAAATACTAATTTAATAAACTGGTATTAATATTTTTTGCCCTTCATATATAATAACATTTTCAAAAGAATTTAAATTTTTTATATCATTTACTATATTTTTTATATACAAGCCTTTATTTTCAATTGACAATTTTGATGCTATATCCCAAATTGTATCGCCAATTTTAACTGTGTATTCCTTATATTTTAAATCAGATTTTGCTAATTGCTTATTTACCACTATATTAAATATAAGAATAATAACTAATATAAATAAAATATCTAATATTATTGTTTTTACTTTTTTCATATTTCATCACCATAAACAAATGTTCTATATTAATTATAAAGAACAAATGTTTACTTGTCAACATTATTTTATAATTTTACTTTTATTTTAAATTTTATTGTGATTCACAAATAATGTATTTTATATGTTTATAGTCAAAAAAAATAAGTAATAACTATTATTACTTATTTTCCAATACTACTTTTGGAACTATATATATTCTTTTATTTCCTCCAAAAATTCCTGCTCTTTTAAAAACTCTTACATTCATCTGCTTTTTTCTAATATTATCTTCGTTTTTTAATATATAAATAACAACTTTATATATATCTCTAAAGTCAGACATTACCCCTTTTACATTTATGCATATTACTTTAGTTCCAATAGCATCTATATTTTTTAAAAGCATATCATATATATCACGTATTCTACTCAGCTTTTCTGCTTCGTCTTTTTGCCTTGGAATCTCAAATAATAATTCACCAAGTATTCCCTTATTTTCACCTTCTATATTATAAAATTGATGATATGTATATCCATTTTCTTTTACAACATAATTTTCTATTCCATTGTCACCATATGTATAATTGGAACTAAAGTAATATTTTTCTAGTAAAGCATAATATATAATAGATTTTTCTTGAAAATCAAGAACTCTTGGTACATCATATAATCTTATTTCTTTTTCATCATCATTAATTTTGTATCTTATCTTTAAAGCTTTATCTGAGTTAAAAAAGTCATTATTATATACTATTATATCTTTTCCGACTGCAATGTATTTTTGCATATTATTATTTATCATAATTTATTTCCTCTATAACTTTCACTATATAATCAAATTTAAATTCTACTATTTTTAATTTTATTTCTACTTTTTCATTAAATTTGATATCTTCAATAATAACATATTCTTGTCTTTCAAATTCTTCTAATTTTATTTTCAAAATATTATATATACTATATGTACATTCACATTTATAATCTAAATATTTATATATTTCCTTTTTATCACATGCTTCTATACATATTCTAGCACTATTTAAATATGTTCTAGATAATAGACCGGCTCCAAGCAATATTCCTCCAAAGTATCTTACAATTACTATACATATATTAGTTATCTTTTCTTTTTCTATAAGCTCATATATTGCCTTAGTTCCTGTCCCCTTTGGCTCCCCATCATCTGAAAATCTTATATTAGTTATATTATTATTTAATACCGAATAAATATATACAATATGTCTAGCCTGTGGATTGTCTTTTCTTATCATTTCTATTTTTTGTTGAGCATCTTTTTCATTTTCTATTTTAAATAAATATGATAAAAATTTAGATTGCTTTTCAGCAATTATTCCTTGAGCTATTTGACCATATTTTTCATTTAAAATGTTTTTACCTATTAATGTATAATAATTCATGTGTACTCCTTATATAATACAATTATAGCAAAAGTAAATATAATTGTAAAGAAAAAAGCAAGACTATTGTGCCTTACTTTCTTCTACATTTGACATTATATATATTGGTTTTTGATGTTTTGTTACAACATCTTTTGTTATTATACATTTTGTTATATCTTTATTAGATGGTACCTCATACATAGAATCCATCATTACATTTTCCATTATAGCTCTTAGACCTCTTGCTCCAGTTTTTCTTTCTACAGCATAATCTACTATAGCATTTAATGCATCATCTTCTATCTCTAAATCTACATTATCCATTTTAAACAACTTTACATATTGCTTTAATAATGCATTTTTAGGCTTAGATATTATATCTATTAAAGCTTCCTTTGATAATTGTTCTAAACTAGTTATTATAGGAAGTCGACCCACAAGCTCAGGAATAAGACCATACTTTACAATATCTTGAGGCTGAACATTAGAAAATATAGATCCAATATCTAACTTATTCTTCTCTTCTACTTTTGCACCAAATCCCATTGTTTTAGTATTAATTCTAGATTCTATTATTTTTTCTAATCCATCAAAAGCACCACCACATATAAACAAAATATTTGATGTATCAATTTTTATAAATTCTTGTTGTGGATGCTTTCTTCCACCCTGTGGTGGCACATTTGCAATAGTTCCTTCAATAATCTTTAAAAGTGCTTGTTGTACTCCTTCTCCACTAACATCACGTGTTATAGATACATTTTCACTTTTTCTAGATATCTTATCCATTTCATCAATATATATTATTCCTTTTTCTGCTTTCTTTACATCATAATCGGCAGCTTGTATAAGCCTTAATAATATATTTTCCACATCTTCTCCAACATATCCAGCTTCTGTTAATGTTGTCGCATCTGCAATTGCAAAAGGCACATGCAATATCTTAGCTAAAGTTTGTGCAAGCAATGTTTTTCCACAACCAGTTGGACCAAGTAATAAAATATTACTTTTTTGTATTTCAACATCATCCAACTTATCCATATTTTTTATTCTTTTATAATGATTATATACTGCTACTGATAACACCTTTTTAGCATTATCTTGTCCTATAACATACTCATCTAATACACTTTTTATAGCTTCAGGTGATGGTAACTCTTCTGTAGAAACTAGCTCTTTAGAGCCCGTAATACCATCATCCGTAGCAGTATCATCATCCTTCATTATTTTATGACATATTTCAACACATTCATCACAGATATAGACATTATTTGGTCCCTCTATGAGTTTATCTACTTCTTGTCTTAATCTGCCACAAAATGAGCAAAATATAGGTTTTTGACTATGATTACCATTGTTTGAACCTTTATTTGGCATATTACTTATTCTCCTTACCTATGTTATTAATATTATCCATTACATCGTCTATAAGACCATATTCTTTTGCTTCTTGAGCTGTCATATAATTATCTCTTTCTGTGTCTTGCTGAATCTTATCTATTGGTTGGCCAGTTCTCTCACTTAATATTCTATTAAGCTTTTCCCTAGTTTTTACCATATGATCGGCGTGTATTTTTATTTCAGTTGTCTGACCAGATAGTCCGCCACCACCAATTAAAGGTTGATGTATTAATATTTCTGAATTAGGCAAAGCATATCTTTTACCTTTTGTTCCAGCTGCAAGTAATACAGATCCCATAGATGCAGCCATTCCCACACATATAGTACATACATCTGATTTTATGTACTGTATAGTATCATATATTGCCATACCATCTGTTATACTTCCACCTGGTGTATTTATATATAAAAAGATATCTTTTCCTGGATCTTCTGCATCTAAGAATAATAACTGTGCCACTACAACTGAAGCAGATGCACTATCTACAGGCTCAGATAAAAATATTATTCTTTCTTTTAAAAGTCTTGAAAATATATCATAAGACCTTTCACCTTTACTTGTTTGTTCAATTACGTATGGAACTAAACTATTATTTAACATATTCAATAACCTCCCTTAAAAATTATTTTGCTACTATATTATCTGTTATAACTTTCATTGTTTTTTCATACACTAATTGTTGTTTCATATAATTTCTAGCGTTTTCATTTTTTAATAAAGAATCATCATCTTTACTACCATATTGAGCAGCTAACTCTTTAATTTTTTCGTCAATTTCCTCGTCTGAAACTTCAACTTTTTCTTCTTTAGCAACACATTCTAAGCCAAGATCTAACTTTATTCTACGTTGTACTTGATCTCTCATTTGCTTTTTATATTCATCTAAAGTAGTTCCCAAGTATTGTAAATATTGATCAATATTTAAGCCTTGATATGAAAGATTTGCATTCATTTCTTCTACCATTTTGTCTACTTCAGAATCAATCATCTCTTCAGGTATAGTTACTTCAACTTTTTCTATAAATTTATCAATAGCTTCTTGTTCCATATCTATTTTTGCATGATTTTCTTTATCTGATTTAATCTTTTTATTTAAATCTTTTTTATATTCTTCTAAAGTATCAAATTCAGAGACGTCTTTTGCAAATTCATCATCAATTTCTGGTAATATTTTTTCCTTTATTTCATGTAATTTTACCTTAAATGTAGCATCTTTTCCTGCAAGCTCTTTAGCATGATATTCTTCAGGAAATTTTACATTTATATCTCTTTCTTCATCAACTTTCATACCTATCATTTGATCTTCAAATCCTGGAATAAACTGTCCTGAACCGATTGTTAATTCAAAATTTTCTGCTTTACCACCTTCAAAAGCTTTATCATCAGTAAATCCTTCAAAATCAATTACTGATATATCTCCATTTTTAAGTTCTCTATCTTCAACAGTTACAATTCTAGCATTCTTTTCTCTTATTTTTTCAAGTTCTTCATCTACATCTTTTTTTGTAACTCTTGTACTAATCTTTTTGACTTCTATTCCTTTATAATCTGATACTTTTGCTTCTGGCTTTACACAAACAGTAACAACAAAAATAAAATCTTTATCTTTTCCTATTTGCTTTATATCTAATTCTGGTCTAGAAACTATTTCAAGATTATTCTCAACTACAGCTGTTCTATATGCATCGTCTACTGTATTTTCGATTACAAATTCATATAATACAGAATCTCCATAAGTTTTTTCAACTATAGCTCTTGGCACCATTCCAGCTCTAAAACCTGGAACTTTGAATTTCTTTGCGTTTTGCTTATATGCCTTTTCTAATTCTTCTTCAAATTGTTTTTTGTCCATTGTAAATTCAATTTCGACTTTTGAGTTTTCTTTTTTCTCTACTTTTACATTCATTTTAATTCCCCCACTACATAAAATTTAGTTAATTTAACTCCTATATTATATCATAAATAATATATTTTTCAACCCCCTTTGCTAATAATGTCCTATTATATTATATGTAGATCTTTTATGATTTTTGTGTATATTTGTATTTCACAAATAATGTATTTTACTACAATATTTGCTAAAAATAACACCCTAAATACAATTTTAATATTTAAGGTGTACTAAATTATAAATTTGTCTTTTTATTATCTGCTAAATAATCTTCAATTACTTTATACATCCATCCCGAAGAGCCTGTATACCATGTCCATCCTCCTCTGCCCGGATGCTCACTATTTGAATAAATATCCGCAGCCACAACAAAGGGCTCTACCATATATATATCAGCTTTCTCCTTTGTATCAGAATGAGATATTGGATTTATCATTTTTAAAATTTCTTCTCCCTTTTTATACTCATTCATCTCAAAATATGCTTTTGCAAACCAAACAGCAGCATGAGTATATTGCCCTCCATTCTCTCTTATACCAGGTACATACGACTTTATATATCCTGGATTATTTTTACTTTCATTATTAAAAGCTGGATATAATAATTTAACTATTCCTAACTTTCTATCAACTAAATATTTATCAGCAGTTGCCATACAAGATTTTAATTTTTCTTGAACATCTTTATATGTCTTCATTGAAATCACAGCCCATGCTTGAGAAATTAAGTCTATTTTACATTCCTTATTTACATATGATCCCAAGACCTCACCATTTTCAAAAAATGCCCTTACAAAATGGTCTGTATCCCATGCATTATTCAATACACTACTTTTTAACTCTTCTATTTTTTTCTCATATTCATTAGATAATTCAAATTCAAACTTTATATTAGCAAGATAAATAAATTTTTCCAACACATTCATCATAAAAAATGTTAGCCATACTGATTCTCCTCTAATATTACTAAATCCATCATTCCAATCACCATCACCAATTTTAAGTAATCCATTTTTAGGATTAATTCTACTTAATCCATACTCTATTGCTTTTTTTGCATGATTATATACAGTATCATACTTATCTATATTTTTGTATATATCATATACTTCCCTTTTTCCATTCATCGGCTTATCTTCAAGATATGGTGTACTTTCATCTAAAACAGATATATCGCCTGTTCTATTTACATACTCGGATAATACATATGGTAACCACAAATAATCATCACTAAAATATGTTCTTATTCCCGCACCATTATGCTCATGCCACCAATGAAGTACATCTCCTTTTTCAAATTGCTTAGATGAATGTAAAACAATTTGCTGTCTTGTTCTCTCAGGCCAAGAGCTAATTAAAGCAAGACTATCTTGTAATTGATCACGATAGCCTATTGCTCCACCTGATTGATAAAATCCTGACCTTGCAAATAGTCTACAAACAATTGTTTGATATAATAACCATCCGTTTGCCATTATGTTTAAATATTCATCATCAAGCTTCATATTTTTTACAACAAGATTTCTCCAATACTTAACTGTATTATCATACTCTCTTTTTATACTATCTGTACTTTCAAACATAGACTGTATTTTACTTATATCATTTGTATTTTCAGTACATCCCAATATAATAGTAAATTCTGCTTCTTCTTCCTTCTCTAACTCCACTTCTATTTTTACTTTATACTCATCCTGTAAGTATTTAACATCCATATCTTTACTTTTAGCTAAAACTGTAATATACGCCACACAATTTGAAAATTCTAAACTATATGGGTTTTTTATTTCCAACACATTATTTGCCTCTTTGCATAATATATAGTTTCTGTTTACATCTTTTACAACACCCATCACAGGATCTATACTATAAGATATTGATACTCTCTTATTTTCTTTCGTAAGATTTTTTAAAGTTATTCTTTGAAGTTTTATATTCTCATAAGTAGATATAAAAATACACATATCTTTTTTTACATCATCATCTTCTTGTGTTATTTTAGTATATCCAAATCCATATTTCATATTATAGTTATTATCATATATTCCTTCAAAAGATTCTCCTTGTTTAAAACTAATCCAATCATTACACCAATTAGATATTTTAAAGCTCTGTGAATTTTTATAATAGGAATATACGGTACCATAGCTTGAGACTATAGTACCAAAATGCTCATTTGCCATAACATTACACCATGGAACTGGAGTATCTGTATTTAAAATATGATATTCATCTCCACTTTG
>CALXBV010000074.1 GCA_944386635.1 uncultured Clostridia bacterium | reverse complement strand
TATTTGCATTTATATCAAAATGGCTAACAAAATGGTTAAAGATATAAAAAATAGCACAATATAAAAAGGAGAGAAATATGAAGTCAATATCACGAGAAATAGGAATAGATTTAGGAACATCTTATACTAGAATTAATGTAAGGGGAAGAGGAATAGTTCTATCTGAGCCTACAGTTGTAGCAATAAATAGAGTAACAGGAGAAATACTTGCTGTTGGAAATCAAGCAAAAGAAATGCTTGGAAGAACACCAGACAATATAATTGCTGTAAAACCTTTAAAAGATGGAATAATAGCAGATTTTGAGGCAACAAGATTATTAATTCAAAATTTGATATCTAGAGTTGTACCTAAGAGTCTATTTTATAAGCCTAAAATAGTAGTAACAATACCGTCAAATATAACTGATGTTGAAGAAAGAGCAGTAGAAGGAGTTGCTTATGGCTCTGGGTCTAAAGCTGTTTTCCTAATGGAAGAAGTTATGGCAGCAGCTATAGGGGCTGGCCTTGAAATAGAAAAGCCCGAGGGTTGCATGATAGTAGATATAGGCGGAGGTACATCTGAGATGGCTGTACTTTCACTTGGTGGGATTGTTGCTGAAAATTCAGTAAAGGTAGCAGGAGATAAGTTTGATAAAGATATAGTAGAATATATAAGAACAAAGCATAATGTTCTAATTGGAGATAACGAAGCTGAGGAGATAAAAATACAAATTGGCTCAGCTAGTGCTGCCATGACAGAAGAAAAAATGAGTGTAAAAGGCAGAAATTTATCTACAGGGTTGCCGGAGACTGTAACCATATCTACATTTGATGTAAATTTAGCTATAAAAGCATCATTAGAGACTATATTAAAAGCAATAAAAATAACTTTAGAAAATACTCCTCCTGAGCTTTCTTCAGACATCATGAGTAAAGGAATAGTTTTATGTGGTGGTGGAGCATTACTTAAAAATATAGATAGATACATTTCCGAGCAAACAGGAATACCTGTATTTATATTTGATTCGCCAACAGAATGTGTTGCAAGAGGTGTTGGTATGGCTTTAGATAATATAGAAGTATTAAAAAAAGCAGTGAAAACAAAAAAAGGATAGATTAGATGGATTATAGATATGATTTTTCAAATAATAAAGAAAAAAATAAAAAGAAGATAATATTTATAGTAATATTTTTGGTATTTGTTATAATGTTTGTTGCATTTTTCTTTAGAAATAGTAATAATCAGATTATTGCTAACATATCTGGTGTTGTAGCAAAGCCTATAACATTTGTATATGAGTCTTTTAGTAATTTAATAAATAATGTATCTAAAAATTTTGGAGATATAGAGCAAATACAGAAAGAAAATGAAGAGTTAAGACAAGAAAATGAACAATTGAAATTACAAATATTAGAGTCACAAAAGATATTAGACGAAAATACTACATTAAAACAAATGCTAAATATTCAAAAAGAATATCAGCATTTTGAGCTAGTTATGGGAAATATTATATACAGAGAACATGATAATTGGACACAGACTTTTACTATAGATGTTGGTGAAAGTGATGGAATAAAAGTAAATCAAGCCGTTGTTCATCAAGATGGTCTGGTAGGCTATATATCTAGTGTTACACAGAATAGTGCAATTGTAACTACAATACTAGATCCATCATCATCAGTAAGTGTAAATATAAGTACTATAAATGAACCAGCAGTATTAAATGGTGACTTAGAATTAAAAGCAAGCAACAGATTAAGACTTACATATATACCACTTGATACAGAGGTTTCTGTTTCTGATATGCTTTATACATCAGGAATAGGTGCAATGTATCCAAGTTCAATTCCAGTTGGAAAAATAGTAGAAATAGTAAATAATAAAAATGATGTTAATAGATATGCTTTAGTAGAACCATGTGTTAATATTAGTAAAATATCCGAAGTTGCTGTTATAATAAATTAGGTGATTCTATGAGAAATGTTTTAAAATGTATTTGTATATTTATTTTATTTATTATTGCAGTGTTTATACAATTGTTTATTTTTGATAATATGCAATTATTTGGTGTAAAACCAAATTTAATACTTATTTGTGTGATAGTAGTTGGATTATATACTAATATTTATAGTTCTACAGTATTTTCTTTTTTTGCTGGAATAGTTGTAGATTTACTTTTTGGTGGCAATGGTATGTTTACGATATCTTATACTATAGTAGGTATGTTACTTGGCTATATAAATGGAGACTATATGAAGGAAAATTACTTATCTATTATACTTATCACTGCACTTAGCGTTACATTATTTGAGGTTGTTCAATACGTTCAAAGTATGATAATATTATCTCAGTATATTAGTTTTATTTTTTTAATAAAACAAGTTATACTTAGTATATTATTAAATACAGTTTTAGTATTTATAATATGTTTTATATTTGGTAAAATAGTATCTTTAATAGATAAAAAGCAAAATAAACTTTATTGGTAAAAGGGAGGGAGCATAAGTTGGAATTTCTTAAATCTAAATTTGAAAGAATAAGTAGTGTATTAGAAAATAGAGAGCTTGTGCTTTCTTTTATTTTAATAGTTATATCTATAATATTTATTTTTCAACTTTTTAATTTACAAATTATAAATGGAGCCTCTTATCGAGAGCAAGCAGAAAATAAAATAGTAAGAACAGAAACTGTGTCTGCTTCAAGAGGAGAAATATATGACAGAAATGGTGTTTTACTTGCGACAAATAAACTTACGTATAATATAGAATTATATAGAACAAAAGTTGATATTGAGCTTACAAATGATTCTATAATAAATCTTGTAAATATTTTGCTTGCAAATGGAGATGATGTTTATTCAACTTTTCCAATAAATGATGCTCAAGATAATTTCTCAGATGAATATTTGAATGATAATGATCTAAGAGTGAGTTTTTTAGAGGATATAAGCCTTAGTGATGATGCAACATTTGATGATGTTATAAATTATTATACAGAACTTTATGCTGTGGAAAATTATAGCTATGAAGATAAGATAAAAATAATAAAGGTAAAATATGAAGCTAATTTAAATGGTTACTCTTTATTTAATAGTGCAATTATTGCTAAAGACATATCTAAAAACTCTGTTGCCCAAATTGAAGAGCTAAAAAGTAATTTATATGGTGTAAATATAGTCTCTGTTCCTCAAAGATATTATGTTTCAGATACATTTGCATGTCATATTTTAGGATATGTAAGTAAGATTAGTAATGATGAATATAACTCTATGAAAGATGAAGGATATACTATAAATAGTGTTATAGGAAAATCTGGTGTTGAAGAATCAATGGAAAGATACCTAAAAGGTCAAGATGGTGAAAAAAAGGTTGAAACAGATTCTTATGGAAATATCACATCAGAAGCTGTTACTAAAGAAGCAGTATCTGGAAATAATGTTACACTTACTATAGACTATAGGATTCAGCAAGTTGTAGAAAATGCATTACAGTCTACTTTACAAAATTTGCAAAATGGTACATTGACTGGTGAGCCTATACCAGAGGCGCAAGCTGGAAGCTGTGTTGTGTTAGATGTAGAGACTGGAGAAGTACTCGCAATGGCAAGTTATCCAACATATAACATTAATAGCTTTGTAGACGGAATAAGTTCACAGGAATGGAATGCTTTAATTGAAGATGAACAGACACCTATGTTTAATAGAGCAATATCTGGAACATATTCACCAGGATCTACATATAAGATGTTAGTTGGAATGGCGGGACTTGCTTCTGGTGGAATAACTGTAGATGAGCTTTATACAGATCCTGGAGTATATCCATATTCATATAATCCAAAATGTTGGATATATACAGCACATAATACTACACATGGTACTATTAATCTAACTGGTGCAATAAAAGGCTCTTGTAATTGTTATTTTTATGAGGTTGGTAGAAGAATAGGAATATCTACTATAGTAGAATGGGCTAAAAATTTTGGACTTGGTCAGAAAACTGGAATTGAGCTTTCTGGTGAGGCAACTGGAAACATTGCGGGTGAAGATCAAAATGGATGGTCACTTGGAGATACATTATCTGCATCAATTGGTCAGTCAACTAATTTGTTTACCCCTATACAACTTGCAAATTATATTTCAACTATAGCAAATGGTGGAACTTTAAACAAAGTATCTCTAATAAAAAATGTTGGAAACGATGTAAGCTCTATATCGCTAAGTGATATTGCTGAGTACATGAAGGAGTTTACTGGAGTTGATTTTCAAGCAAAAACTCTTGATATAAAAAGTGAATATATTGATTCTATAAAGGAAGGCATGTACGCGGTTACAACAGAAACTGGTGGTACAGCAGAAAATATTTTCAGAGATAGCAATGTAGAAGTCGCTGGAAAAACAGGAACAGCTCAAGTCTCTAATGGAGCTAACAATGCTATATTTGTTGGATTTGCACCATATGATGATCCTAAAATTGCTGTGGTAGCTGTTGTAGAGCATGGTGATGAAGGATATTATTTAGCACCTATGGTAAAAGAAATTACTAATGAGTATTTTAATATATATACAAGTGATGCTCAAACTGAAAAATCACAAGAAGTTGTTGAAAATAAAATTGAATTTTAAGCTAATGTAATTGTTACATTAGCTTATATTTTTTGTTAAAAAATTTGTTCTTTTATGTTATAATATAAAAGAAATGGGGTGCTTATGGAAAATAAATTAATTCTTTCATTATATGATAAAAAACTAGATGGCCTAGATTTTAATATTATTTTTGATATAATAAATCTGTATGGAAATGGACTTGTAAAGGGCATAGAATTAAATGGTGATGATTTGGATGGAATGAAGAAGTGTGCTAATTTATGTAAAAAAAATAATATAAGATTCATGTGTCATATTCCAGTTAAGAATATGAGGGAATCTGATATTATAAAATATCTTAATTGTGTAAATGATATATCAAAAAAATTAAGATATACTATTAATGTTGCTGTTCATAGTCTAAATAATAATAAAAGCTTAAGAAAGAATATTGACGAAACATATGTATATTTAAAAAATATATTATCATATATAAAAAAATATAATTTAAATATAACAATCTCATTGGAAAATTTGAACAAAAAGGATGGGGAGAGAAGAATAAATATAAGTTCTATAGATAATGTTTTAAATAAATTTGAAGAATTAAAATTTACATATGATATCGGACATGATATATATGATAATAGAAAGCCATCTGACCTTTCTGCATTGCAAAAGATAAAAATAAATAACGTTCATGTACACAGTATTGTAGAGTCGATAGATCATAATATAATACAAAATAAATCTAAAGATATAGAGGAAATAAAAAAAGCGATATTAAATTTAAAAAATATAAATTATAAAGGAACTATTGTATTAGAATATGCAATGAAAAATATTCCTGGAAGTACAGTAGAAGAAAAAATTATAAATTTTGTAAAGGCTTTTAAGATTTTTAAAAATGATGTAATGAATAAAATATAGGTTTAATTGTCGATTAAATTTAATTTGTTTAAATGACTTTTAAATAGATTATGTTTATGGTATAATGCATTTGAGGTGAAAATTTTATGAGTAAATATAATGTTTGTAAGAATATAAGCAAAAATATATTCAGAGGCTATGATATAAGAGCAATATATGGACAAGATTTAAATGAAGATATAGCTTATACAATTGGCTTATCTTTTGGATCTTATATTCAAGATAAAGGATATAATAAATGTCTAGTAGGTCATGATAATAGGAAGTCTTCTGATCCACTTGCTGATGCACTAATAGAAGGAATAACAAGTACAGGAGTAAATGTTGTATATTTAGGATTATGTACTACTCCAATGTATTATTATGCTCAAAAGTTTTTAAAAATAGATCCAGGAATTATGATTACAGCTTCTCATAATCCAAAAGAGTATAATGGATTTAAAGTTGCTTTTGATGATTTCGGTAATGCATGTGGACAAATGATACAAGACTTTAGAATATATACAGAAAAAGGAAATTTTAAGATTGGAAAAGGTAATATTAGCACATATGATATTAGGGAAGAATATTTAAAAGCTATAAAAGAATCAATACATATGGGCGATAGAAAAGTTAAGGTCGTACTTGATACAGCAAATGGAACTGCTTCAATAATAGCTAAAGAAGTATATGGTATGTTTAATAATATTGAACTTATACCTTTAAATATAAAATCTGATCCTGATTTTCCGAATCATCATCCAGATCCAAGTGTTGAAGCTAACAATGCAATGCTAAAAGAAAAGGTTATCCAAGAAAAAGCTGATGTTGGAATAGGAATAGACGGAGATGGAGATAGAGTAGGAATAATAGATGAAAATGGAAAGATGGTATTTATAGATTTTTATGCTATTATAATATGGCGTGATATAATGAATAAAGTAAAAAATAAAAAAGCTTTGTTTGACGTTAAATGCTCAAAATCATTATCAGATGAGATTATAAAGCTTGGAGGAGTTCCAGTATGTTATAGAACAGGTAATTCATATATGAAGGCAAAAATGAGAGAAGGAGATTTTGCTTTTGGATCTGAACTATCAGGACATGTATTTTTTAGAGATAGATGGGATAATATAGATGATGGATTATATGCGGGCCTTAGACTTGTAGAAATATTATCTAAAACTGATAAAACAGTATCAGGATTATTAGATGGTGTAAAAAGATATTATTCAAGTCCAGAGATTATTATTCGCTCTACTGATGATGAAAAATTTAAAGTCATAGAAGAAGTAAAAAAATATTGCATAGAAAAAGGATATAACATAAATGATATAGATGGTGTAAGAGCAGAATTTGATAATGGTTGGGCCTTAGTAAGAGCATCAAATACAGGACCTAATATAACAGTAAGATTTGAGGGAACAACAATGGAAGATGAAAAAGCAATAGAAAATGAATTTATGCAATTAATAAAAAAATAGGTGCTTTAAAACAGCATCTATTTTTTTATTTTTGTATTGAAAAAAAGAAAAAAATATTGTATTATTAGGTTGTAAAAGAGGAGGAAATTATGAAAAAGGTTGCAATACTTATTCCTTGCTATAATGAAGAGGTAACAATTGCAAAAGTGATATCAGATTTTAAAAAAGAATTGCCAGAAGCAGATATTTATGTATACAACAATAATTCGACAGATAATACACTACAAATTGCATATGAGAATGGTGCTATTGTAAAAAACGAATATAGGCAGGGAAAAGGAAATGTTGTAAGAAGTATGTTTAGAGATGTAGAAGCAGATATTTATGTGTTAGTTGATGGTGATGATACATATCCTGCAAAAATGGTACATCAATTAATAAAGCCTATATTATTAAATACAGCGGATATGGTTGTAGGGGATAGAATATCTAATGGAACATATAAAAAACAGAATAAGAGATTGTTTCATGATTTTGGAAATGGAATAGTGAAAAATACTATAAATAAGCTGTTTAAATGTAATCTAAAAGACGTTATGTCAGGATATAGGGCATTTAGTAAAGCTTTTGTAAAAAATGTACCAATTTTAAGTAAGGGATTTGAAGTTGAGACAGAGATTACTCTACACGCATTAGATAAGGGATTTATAATAAAAGAGATACCTATTGAATATAAAAATAGGCCAAGTAGAAGTGTTTCAAAATTAAATACTTTTTCAGATGGATATAAAGTTATAAAAACAATAATTAAAATGTTGAAAGATTATAAGCCATTAAAATTTTTTATATATATAGCAATAATATTTTTTATATTTGGTTTAGTTATAGGAATACCTGTTATATATGAATATGCTTTAACTAGGTATATTTCCAAAGTACCATCTGCAGTACTTAGTACTGGGCTTATGATATTTTCTGTAATAATTGCACAGTGTGGTGTAATTCTAGATACAGTTGTAAAAGATGATAAGGAAAAATATGAGTTAGAATTAAATAAATATGTGAATTTAGAAAAAATAGCTGAAAAAGTTAAAGAGGAAAAAGATATGTGAATATAATAAATTTATTAGTATTTATAGTAATTAAAGATTATATTTTGCTAAAAATCCCTTTTAATATAAATGGGATTATGATATAATTAAGACGATATATCAAAATCATAAATTGAGAAAGGAAGAAAAAAATGAATTTTATTAATAAAGTTAAAGAGATTTATAGATATAGACATATGTTATTTACATTAGTAAAACAAGATATAAATGGTAGATATAAAGGATCAATTTTTGGATTTTTATGGACATTATTAAATCCTTTATTTATGTTATTGGTCTATTCGATTGTATTTCAATTTGTTTTCAGATCAGACATAGAGAATTATCCTATATATCTATTTATTTGTTTAATGCCATGGAATGCATTTAATAATATGATAGGTGCAGGAACAACTTGTGTATCTAATAACGCAAGTATATTAAAAAAAGTTTATTTTCCAAGAGAAGTTTTACCATTATCAGTAGTAATTAGCAATACTATTCAATATTTCTTTAGTGTGGTAATTATTTTTATAGCTTTGCTAGTGTCAGGTGTTGGTATATCATGGTATGCTTTATTGTTGCCAATAGTTGTCTTGGTACAAATCACTTTTGCTTTTGGAATAATTTTAATATTATCTGCTGTAAATGTATATGTAAGAGATGTACAATATATGATGAATCCAATAATGATGATTTGGATGTATGCATCACCAATTTTATATAGTATATC
>CALXBV010000073.1 GCA_944386635.1 uncultured Clostridia bacterium | reverse complement strand
AATAGTGTTATGTTTAGAATATTTTTATTTATATAGTCATATAAAGTGTAAAAGAAATACTTAAGGAGGTGTATAAAATGGATACAGTTTTAGAAAAAGTAAAAGAAGTAATTAGTGAACAATTAGGTATTGAAGATACAGATTCAATTACAACTGAAACTACTTTTATCGACGACTTAGGAGCTGATTCACTTGATATCGTTGAATTAATAATGGCTTTAGAAGAAGAATTTGACATGGAAATTCCAGAAGAAGAGGCAGAAAAAATAACATCTGTAGGAGATGTAGTTGGATATATTGAAAGTCATCAATAATATAAAGAATACCTTGATATTAAATTAGCTATAAATAGCTTCATTTAAATATCGGGGTGCTTTTTTTTTCCTTGAAATATGGTATAATATTATATATAATGTATATGAAGGAGATAAGATATGAACGAAGAAGATAGATTACTTGATTTTGAGAGAAAATTAAAATATATATTTAATGATATATCATTATTAAAAATGGCTCTCACTCATAAATCATATGCTTATGAGCATATAAATCCAGATTATGATAAGTATAATGAACGAATAGAATTTTTAGGAGATGCTATACTTGAACATATAATTTCAGATTTATTATTTGCACATAGACCTGAATTATCTGAGGGTGAAATGACAAAGAAAAGAGCTGCTATAGTATGTGAAGCTTCTTTAAGTACAGCGTTAAAGAGAATTGGTGGACAGGAATATATTTATTTAGGAAAATGTGAAAAAAATTCTAATGGCATGTTAAAAGATGCTATAGTTGCAGATGCATTTGAGGCTATACTTGGTGCTATATATTTAGATGGTGGATATGATATCGCACGTGATATATGCCTAGAATTATTAGATAAAGAAATTAAAACAGTATTAACTGGTGGTAGCTTAAATACTGATTATAAAACGCAGCTACAAGAGCTATTACAAAGACATGGAAATGTGAAAATTGAGTATGTACTTCAAAAAGAAGAAGGACCAGAACATGATAAGATATTTACCATGGATTTATTATACAATGGTAAGAAAATAGGTGAAGGAAAAGGAAGAAGCAAAAAGATAGCTGAGCAGGAGGCTGCGCATCATGCATTACTAGCCGGAGGAGATGAAATTGAATCTTAATTTAGATTTAAAAAATGAATTAAAGAATTTTATAAATAAAAAGGAGCAATATACAATACCGATATTTATACCACATAAAGGTTGCCCAAATAATTGTGTTTTTTGCAATCAGAAAAAAATTAGTGGACAACTAACAGATGTTACACAAAATGATGTAAAAGAAAGAATAGATGAATATCTAAAATATTATGATAATTCTGATAAAAAAATAGAGGTAGCTTTTTTTGGTGGAAGTTTTACTGGTATTGATATAAAAAAGCAAATTGAGTATCTTGAAGTAGCAAATGAATATGTAAAAAAAGGTTTAATAGATGGAATTAGAATATCTACAAGACCAGATTATATTGATAATAATATACTAAATGTTATGAAAAAATATAACGTAAAAACTATAGAGTTAGGCGTACAATCTATGGATGATAAAGTTTTAGATATATCAAAAAGGGGACATACAAGTGATGATGTTGTACAAGCATCTAAATTGATACATGATTATGGAATTGTACTTGGTCATCAAATTATGGTTGGGCTTCCAGGTAGTACTATAGAAAGTGAAATATATACAATAAAAGAATGCTTAAAACTAAAGCCAGAACAACTTAGAATATATCCAGTATATGTAATACCAGATAGTGAATTATATGCAATGTATGAAAACAGTGTATATAAACCATTATCTATAAAAGAGGCAGTGGATAGGTGTAAATATATAATACATGAATGTCAGAAGACAGATATTAGTATAATTAGATTAGGCCTTCAATCAACTAATGAAATAACAGCTAAAAATAAAGAACTATATGGACCTGTAAGTGACAATTTAGCAGAATATGTAATGGCATCTATAGTACGTGATAAAATAGAGGAAGAACTGAAGAAGGATAGATCATATGAACAGGATAAAAATGTCATTATTTTTGTTTCTAAAAAATATGTATCTATTTGTGTTGGACCTAAGAAAATAAATAAAATATATTTTGAAAATAAGTATAATGTTAGATTTACTGTAAAGGGAGGATAGTATGAAAAAAGTTATTTTTGCAGCTAGTTCGGGAGGACATTTAACAGAAATATTAAAATTAGAGAAATTATTTAATGAGTATGATTACTTACTAGTTACAGAAAAAACTGATGTGACAGATAAGTTGAAAGACAAATATAATATGAAATTCCTTAAATATGGTCCATGTAAAAATAAATTAAAATATGTATTAACTATAATATATAATCTATTTTTGACAATAAAAATTGTATTAAAATTTAAGCCAGATACAATTGTCTCAACAGGTGCACAAATTGGAGGATTCTTTTGTTATGTTGGTAAATTTTTTGGAGCAAAGGTAATATATATTGAAACAATGGCAAAAATAAAAGAACTTTCAGGAACTGGTAATAATGTATACAAAATAGCAGATAAATTTTATGTTCAATGGGAAAGTCTAGCAAAAAAATATGATAAAGCAGAGTATATAGGTAGGTTGATTTAATGGTATTAGTAACAGTAGGAACACAAAAACAACAATTTAATAGGTTCTTTGATTTAATAAAAAAGAGTAAAGAATTAAAAAAAGAGAAGATAATCGCTCAAATTGGTTATACTAAATTTGAGAGCAAAAGAATAAGTACTTTTGAATTTATTCCTTTAGATGAAATGGATAAATATATATCTGAAGCTGATTTAGTTATAACTCATGGTGGTGTTGGTACAATTTTTTCCGCTTTAAAGAAAAATAAAAAAGTAATTGCTATACCGCGACTTGAAAAATATGGTGAGCATATAAATGATCATCAAATAGAAATATGTGAAGAGCTTGAAAAGGAAGGATATATTTTATATTATAAAGATGGTATAGATACTTTAGATAAGTTGATAAAGAAGATAAAAAATACTAAATTAAAGCAATATGATACAACAGACCACAGATATATAGATATATTAAGAAAAGAGATATAATGGAGGTTGTAATATGGATGTTAGTAAGTTAGAGTCTATTGCAAAAAATATTAGAAGAGATATTATAGATATGGTATATAATGCAAAATCTGGTCATCCTGGTGGTGCATTATCTTGTACAGATATTTTAGTTGCTTTATATCATGATAAAATGAATTTAAATTTAGATGAGAATGGACAAAGAATAGATAAATTTATATTATCTAAAGGCCATGCTGCTCCTGCATATTATGCTGTTTTATCTAGTGTTGGATTTATACCACATGAAGATTTAAAAACACTAAGAAAAATAGACAGTTATTTAGAAGGACATCCAACAAATAAAATAAATGGAGTAGATGTATCTAGTGGCTCATTAGGTCAAGGACTATCTATTGCAAATGGGATGGCACTTGCTAAAAAATTAGATAAAAAAGAAGGATATGTATATTGTCTCTTAGGTGATGGAGAGATAGAAGAAGGGCAGATATGGGAAGCATGTATGACAGCTAATAAATATAAGCTAAATAATGTTATAGCATTTTTAGATTATAATAAGTTACAAATAGATGGTAACATACTAGATGTTAAAAGTGTGGATAAGTTAGAGGAAAAATTCTCTTCTTTTGGTTGGAATGTGCAAACTATAAATGGTCATGATTTTAATGAGATATTGTCATCTATAGATAAAGCAAAATTATCTAGTGAACCTAATATTATAATAGCAAATACTATAAAAGGAAAAGGTGTATCATTTATGGAAAATGTTGCTTCATGGCATGGAAAAGCGCCAAATGATGAAGAGTATAAAAAAGCTATGGAAGAGCTTTCTAAGTAGGTGATATAAAAATGGAAAATATATCAAAAGAAGAAATTAGCTTTAGAATAGATAAGATAAAAGATAGAGTAGAGCATATTAATAGTATAATTGAAAAAAATAATAGTGAATTCAAGAGTAAATATGACTTTGCTAAAAATATAGGAATAAAAATTGAAGAAGATAATGATAATGAGGTAATAGACGGACTAAATAAATATATAGATAAAGCTAATGAAATACTTTTAAAATTAAATGATACAGATAACGATAATATAGATGAGGAATGTAAGTTATTAAATAATATTTTATATTTAGATGATATTAAACTTAAAAATATTAATGAATTAGTTGATGAAAATAGAGACTTAAAAATGAAAGAATATATAAATAAAATAGCTGGAAGAGCCAATCAATTAATAAGAGAAGAAGAATTAAAATACATAGATTCTAAGATAAAAGAACTATCTAAGAAAGCAAGTATAATAGATAAGATAACTGGTAGAAGCAAAAATAAGAAAGTATTACTTGAAAACTATAATTTAAAAAGAGTTGAGGTTATAAATAAAAAATACATTCCAGAAAATAAAAGTATACTTGAAATTGTAAATATTACGAAAAATTGTGGATATAATTCAAAAGAAATTGATGACTTTATTCTAAATTTATCTAATGAATACGAATTAGGAGAATTAATAAATAATTCTCTTGCTGTTATAGATAATAAAGTTAAAATTCCCTTTTTCTATAATAAACAGTTTTACCAGAAAATTAATAATGAGAATGTAGTTATGTTAGATAGGATAAATGATAAAAAGAAAAATATAAAAAAAATATGTGAGCTTAAAATGTATAATGATATGCTAAAAAACGATGTATCTACATTAGAGCTTTTAAATTTTAATAATGTAATAGATGAGGTGATTTAATGAAATCAACAAGAAAAGCATATGGAGAATTTTTAGAAAGTATAGGAGCAAATGAAGATGTAGTAGTACTTGATGCTGACTTAGCAAGTGCTACTAAAACTGATATGTTCCAAAAAAAGTATCCAGAGCGTGATATAGATGTTGGAATTGCAGAACAGGATTTGGTGGGAACTGCTTGTGGACTTGCTTTATCTGGTAAAACTGTATTTGCTTCTACTTTTGCAATGTTTATGGCTGGAAGAGCATATGATCAAATAAGAAATACAGCTGCTTATTCACATGTTAATGTTAATTTGTGTGCAACACACGCAGGTGTTATGGTAGGTGAGGATGGACCTACACATCAATGTATAGAAGATGTAGCTTTGATGAATGTTGTTCCAACAATGAAAGTGTTTTCACCTGCAGATGATATAAGTACAAAAAAAATATTATCACTTTGTATGAAAGAAGATGGACCTAAATATATAAGACTTGGTAGAAGTGATGTTGAAGATATTTATGACGAGTCATATGAATTTAAACTTGGTGGATCACATACATTTGGTGATGGAAAAGATGGAACAATATTTGCATATGGACCTACTGTTTCAATTGCACTAAATGCACAAAAAGATTTAGCTAATGAGGGAATAAATGTACGAGTAGTAGATTTATATAGTATAAAACCAGTAGATAAAGAGGCAATAATAAAATGTGCTAAAGAAACTGAGAGATTAGTGTCTATTGAAGATCATAGTGTAATTGGAGGTATAGGGAGTATAATAGCTAATGTTTTGTGTGAAAGTTATCCAAAAAAATTAGAGAAAATTGGAATTCAAGATAGATTTGGTAAGTCTGGCAGTGCAAAAGCTGTATATGAATATTTTGGACTTACAAAAGAAAATATAGAGAATAAATTTAAAAAAATATAAGGCCTTTTGGCCTTATATTTTTATATCAAGGTTATTAAATAAATCATCATTAAAAAAATCGGATAAACTAATGTTAAGTCCATAACAGATACGAGATATAGTTAATAATTTCGGATTAGCACTATCTCCATTTATAAGAGATTGTACAGTAGACTGTGTAAGATAACTGATTGTAGCAAGTCTATTTATACTTATATTATAATCTTTACATAAGTTTAGGATTCTTTTTGAAATAGCATCAGATATAGTCATGACAACCTCCTATTAAAATTATAGCAAGAAAAATTTTATATAATTAACGACATGTCGTTGACTTTTAATAGCGAATGATATATACTAAAGATGACTTAATTATATTTTTGTCAATTTTTATTATTTTATGAGGAGGAAATATGGAAAACAAAGTAAAAAAATGTAAATATTGTGGTACGGAAATGGATGAAAATGCAAAAATTTGCCCTAATTGTAAAAAGAGCCAAAAGATGTCTGTAGGAAAAATAGTTTTAATTGTTATAGGAGTATTAATAATAATCTGTATACTTGCTTCTATTGGAGGAGATAATGATACAACAAATACTACAAGTAATAATAATGTAAATGAAAACAATGTAGTTCAACAAACAGAAACAACTAATAAACAAGAAAAGAAAAATGTTTATTCTTTAGGAGAGACATTTACTTTTGACGATTTAGAAATAACACTTGGAACAGACTATTCTTTTGTAACTTTAGAAAACCAATTTTCAGAGCACAATGGTGCTGATGTTGTAAAAGTACCAATTACAGTTAAAAATTTAAAGGAGGAAACACATAGTCTAAATATGTTTTATATTTCAGAATTTGGAAGTCAAGGAACTGAATTAGATGATGTATCTAGTTATTTTTCAGAAGATTGTGTCGAGTTTGCAGGAGAATTAAGAAGTGGAGCATCATATACAAAATATTTATATTTCTTATATGATGGAAATGGAGAATATGAAGTAACTTTTGAAAATTTTAGCACAGAAATTAAAGTTGATTTTAATATAACAAAATAATCAAGTTTATAACTATTGTTATGAAAAATCTTATTATATTTAGAGCCTATTATTTAGGCTCTTTTATTTTTAATAGATTATTGTCTTATGTAAAATATTTCTTGATAATAAGTAAGTTTTATTATATAATATTTGAGAGTAAATGCTATAAAAGAGGTGTAATATGGAACCACTTGCATATAGAATGAGGCCAAAAAAGTTGGAAGATTTTTATGGTCAAGAAGATATTGTTGGTAAGGATAAACTATTATATAGATTAATAAAAGCAGATAAGTTAACATCAGCTATATTTTGGGGACCACCAGGATGTGGAAAAACATCTCTTGCTAGAGTAATCGCAAGTACAACAAAAAATAAATTTGTAACTTTAAATGCTACAACAGCTGGAGTTAGTGATATAAAAAAAGTAGTAGATGAGTCACAAAATATATTTACAAACCCTACTGGAAAAGTAATACTTTTTATAGATGAAATACATAGATTCAATAAATTACAACAAGATGCATTATTACCACATGTTGAAAAAGGAACAGTAATATTAATAGGTGCTACTACAGAAAATCCATATTTTTCTGTAAATAAAGCACTTATATCTAGATCTACAATTTTTAAGTTTAAAGAATTACAAGAACAAGATATAATAAAAATATTAAGGAAATGTATAGAAGATAAAGAAAATGGACTTGGAAATTATAATTTGGATATAGATGAAAAAGCACTTGAATATATTGCTATGTGTTCTAATGGAGATGTAAGAACTGCTTTAAATGCACTAGAACTTGCAGTTATAACAACTGATATGGATGAATCTGGAAAGATTATTATTGATAGAGATGTTGCAATGAACTGTGTACAACAAAAGAAAGCTGTATATGATAAAACAGATGACTCGCATTATGACGTCATTTCTGCATTTATAAAGTCAATGAGAGGTTCAGATCCAGATGCAACATTACATTATTTAGCTAGAATGTTAGATGCAGGTGAAGACCCAATGTTTATTGCAAGAAGAATTGTAATACAGTCTTCTGAAGATGTTGGTCTTGCTAATAGTGATGCTTTAAAAGTAGCAGTTGCAGCAATGAATGGAGTTTATCAGATAGGAATGCCAGAGGCAAGAATTTTACTTGCTCAAGCAGCACTTACTGTAGCACTAAGTCCAAAATCTAATACATCTTATAGAGGAATAAATAAAGCATTAGAAGATGTAAGAACTAGAGATATTGGACAAGTACCTATGCATATTAGAAATGCACCTGCTAAGGGAATGGAACAGTTTGGCTATAGCGAAGGATATAAGTATCCACATGATTATAAATATGGTAAAGTGGAGCAACAATATTTACCAGATAAATTATTAGGTACTAAATATTATGAGCCAAGAGAATGGGAGAATTTTTATGAGGAAGAAGGAAAAGAAAAATAAAAATTCATCTGTATTTTTAGAAGAAGTAAATAATATAGATCCATCTGTTGAAGATGATATAGCTAAAGGAATAGACATAGTAAATAAAAATAAGGAAGAATTAGAAAGACAAAGAAACAGTAGAATTAATAGATTTAAAAGAAATGCAAATGGAAAAATAATTGATAAGCCAAAGATAAGATATAAAGTAAGTAGTAGTACAATATTAATAATTATTGCATTTATAATTTTAATTGTTTGGTTTTTATATAATTATGGCCCTATATTTGGAATAGATATAAATAATAATGCAAGTATTCCTATAGATAGCAATAAAATAGAGCTAGTTACTAAAGATAGTGATATATATGGTATGTATGATGAGCAGTTGTATGTATATTCTAATAATACTATAACTTTATATAATCAAAAGAGTGAGGTTACATGGACATATAATTTTTCAGAAAGTTTTTCACCTAATATATATGTTGAGGGCAAATATATGCTAGTAACAAATAATTCAGCAGGAAGAATATATTTATTTGAAAATCAAAATGAAATTTTAAATAAAAAAATTGATGGAACAATTAAAAACTCTTTTATAGATAAATATGGCAATATGGCTATAGAATATGCTAATGAGTCAGGATATAATAATATAATTTCTGTTTATGACAAAAAAGGTAATAATAAATATGATACATATTTATCTCAAGAAAATATAATATCTTTACAAATGCTAGATAATGCTAAAAAAATAGTTTTTGCAGAGGCTATATCTAATTCATCTAACATAGGTGTGAAAATAAGAATAGTGGATATCTCCAAAAATGAGGAAGAGCAAATTAGAGATATTGTAATATTGGATAATCATTTTATATATAAATTTATAGTTGAAGGAGAAAAAATATATGCACTACTAGATGATAGTATAGTATCAATAGATATTAATAGTGGAAATATAAATACATTAAAAGAATTTAATAATACTCAAATGCTGTTTGTAGCATTAAATAATAATTATTATACATACTTAGAAAGAGATGTAAATTCAAATAAATATGTAATACAAAATGTTAATTATGATGGTAATATAATAAGCAGTACATATATAGATTCTATGCCTAAAGAAATGATTAGTAGTGAATATATAAATTATTATATTTATCAAGATTATATATATATATTAAATAAATGGGGAGTAGATCTTGGTGACAGACAAACAGATTTTACGCCGAAAAAATCTATTGTATTTAATAACAATAAGAGTTTAGCTTTAGTTTATACTAATAAGATATATATCGTTAATTTGTAAAGGAGGAAATATATGATAATTTTAGACTTAGTAGTAATTGGATTAATTGTACTTGGAGCATTGTCTGGACATAAAAAAGGGCTAGTTGGAATAATAGTTAGTTTTATTTCTTTGATTCTGGCTTTAGTATTGGCATTTGCACTACAATCAACTGTTGCTAATGCACTTTATGATTCTGGAATTGGGGAATCTATTAATAATGTGGTAGAAGATAATATTCAAGGAATGATTGATGATGGAAAAAATGTAGAAGATTCTTTCTATGGTACTATAATATCTAATGTAACTACACCAGAACAAATATCACAAGCTTCAGAGACAGTTACAAGATTTATATTGAAAGGAGTAAGCTTTATAGCAATATTTATAGTGGTTAAATTGATTTGCTATATTTTACAGATGGTTTTAAATTTAGTGTTTAATTTACCAATACTTTCATCAATTAATAGCATTGGAGGAACTATTGTTGGAGCATTATCAGTTGTTTTAAAGCTATGGATTTTACTTGCAATCTTGTCTTTCTTAGCACCAATGTTTACTTCAATAGAAGAATACATAGATCAAACTATAATTATAAAACTATTATATAATTATAATTTTATAGTAAGTATTATAAAATCAGGTTTAAATTTATAAAAATAATATTAGAAGTTATGCTTTGCATAACTTCTAGTTGTTTATATGAAAGGAGATATATGTCGATAAAAAATAAATTTTGTTCTTTAAAAAATTTTATTCTTAAAAATAAATCTATTATAATTGTAGTCTTAATTTTTATTTTATCTATAGTATCATTAATAATTCAAAATTCTAGAGAAAAGGCATCAATAACTATAAATGAAGAGGAACTTCAAAAAAATAAATATGAAGGAAAGATAGCTGTTTATATATCTGGTGAAGTGAAAAATCCTGGAGTATATTATATAGAAGAAGATTCTAGAGTAGTAGATTTAGTACAAATATGTGGTGGATTTACAGAAGATGCAGATATATCAGAACTTAATTTAGCAGAAAAGCTAAGTGATGCAGAAAAAATAGATGTTCCAAAAATAATAATTGAAGAAGAAATTGATGTATTAGATAATTCTATATTAGGTGATATTCAAGAATCAGAAGATAATAATAGTGGACTAATAAATATAAATACAGCAAGCAAAGAGGAGCTAAAGGAATTAAAAGGAATAGGAGATACACTTGCAGATAATATTATTGAATATAGAAATCAGACCAAGTTTGAAACTATAGAAGATATTTTAAATGTAAATGGCATTGGCGAGTCAAAGTTTGAAGCAATAAGGGAATATATATGTGTTAATTAAATAAAATATTAATAGAGGATTATGAGATTATATATATATTTAAATAAGGAAATAATAAAATGTATCGCAGCTAGAATGTCAGATGTCTCTTTTGATATCGACTTTTTTGAGTATTCAGAAAAAAGAGGATATACAACCAATGGCAATACTTGGATAAGACCAGAAATAGAAAATGAAATAAAAAGGAGAAATGATCAAAAAGATTGTAGTACAGAAACTAAAATTTCTGTATCTGAAGAAAGAGGTATATTATGTAATTTGGAACTTCAAAAAAGATACATAAATATAGAAGACGTATCAAGTATAAAAAATAACTGCTTTTATTATAATATTTTGGAAAAAATACCATTAGATAATAGAATAAAAATGGCATCTGGAATAATAAGTAAATTAACCGACAATAGTTTTTATATAGGACAAAATAAATACTTAATTGATAAAGACATATCTTCAAGTCTTTTAGAGCTTTATGAAAATATTTGTGAAATAACAGTAATTGGATATAAAATGAATTGCTTAAATTCTGATATAGATATTTTTAAAGTGATTAGTATATATATAGAATAAAAAATAAATCCCAAAGAGGGATTTAAAATTCTTTAAAAATTTTTTCTATATATTCCATGTTATTATTTACCATATCAATAAATTTAGGTGCAAGTTCAGGATCAAATTGTGTACCTGCATTTTTTTCTATTTCAGATAAGGCAAATTCTATACTAGCACCTTCTTTATATGTCCTTTTTGAAACAATTGCATCAAAGCAATCACATATTGAAAGTATTCTTGCAAGTAGTGGTATTTGCTTACCTTTAATTCCGGTTGGATATCCATTTCCATCATATCTTTCATGATGATAATACATTATAGGATATATATCTTTATATATATCAGATACAGAAAAAATATTAGCTGCAATAGTAGGATGAGTCTTTATTACCTGATATTCATCATCAGTAAGACGAGTTGTCTTAAGTAATATATTATCTGGTATACCTATTTTACCTATATCATGGAAAGCTGCTGCTATTTGCAAATCAGATATTTGTTTAGGAGATAATTTTAAGTACTTTGAAAAGATATCTGCAAACATAGTAACTCTACGAGAATGTTCTTCTGTATAATGGTCTTTAGCTCCAACAGTTTGTAATAATATTTTAGCAAAGTCAACTAAATAATGCTCTAGCTTTGAGTTCATATTTTTTATTTTGTTGATTTGCTCAATATATTTTATACCACCTTGAATTAGCATTATTAGATTATCAAATCTGTTACTTTTTTCATAATATGCTTGAATATATAATTTTTGTATT
>CALXBV010000072.1 GCA_944386635.1 uncultured Clostridia bacterium | reverse complement strand
ATCTTAATATAAATTTCTCCCCTCTTTTTACTCTTTCTATTGATTCATCTATAGAAATATTTCTACATTTAGCATAAACTCCATAATATCCAGGTACTAATTTATTAGCTACTTGCGCATCATGTGTTTTTTTCTACATTTCTTGTGTACAAAAACAAGGATAAGCTCTACCAATCTCAATTAAATGCTTTGCACATACTCTATAAATATCTCTTCTTTTAGATTGCGTATATGGACCATAATATCCTATTTCTTTATCTTTTCCAACTACACCTTCATCTGGCATTAGTTCAAAATGCTTTAATCCATCTATAATCTCTTCTACAGCACCTTCTACTTCTCTTTTTTGATCTGTGTCTTCTATTCTAACATAAAATACGCCATCACTTTGAGAAGCAAGTTTCTTATTAATCATAGCCTGAAATAGTGTTCCAGTATGCATAAGTCCTGTTGGAGAAGGCCCAATTCTTACAACTTTTGCGTCAGCTTTTAAGTCATTTCTTTCAGGATATTTAATCTCTAAATCATCAACAGTCTCATCGACATCTGGAAATATTAAATATGCAAGTTCATAACATTTTCTTTCATAATCTTTATCCATCATTTCCATACTAAAAAACTCCTTTAATCTAATTATTTTTTATCCATATCTACATCCATTAAAATCGGAAGTATCATTGGTTGTCTTTTTGTTTTTCCATATATATATTTTATTAATGTTTCTCTAAGTCTTGTTTTTATAGTTGACCATTCATGTATATTTTGTTCTTCACATTTATTTAACTCTTTTTTAGCTACATCTTTTATTTCATCAATAAGTGGTTCGTTTTCTCTTACATATACAAAGCCACGTGTTACGATATCAGGACCAGATACAACTTTAGCTGTTTTTCTATCTAATGACATAACTACTATTATCATACCATTTTCAGATAGTAATTGTCTATCTCTTAAGACAATATTACCAACATCTCCAACACCTAAGCCATCAACTAATACAATACCAGATGTAACTTGTGTAGTCATCTTAGCACTATTTTTATCTATTTCTAATACTCTACCATTTTCCATAATAAATACATTTTCCTTTGGAACACCTGTATCAACTGCAAGTTGACCATGTTGTTTTAAAAATCTATACTCACCATGAACCGGCATAAAATATTTAGGTCTTACTAAACTTAACATTAACTTTAATTCTTCCTGACAAGCGTGTCCTGAAACGTGAACATCAGCTATTTGGCTATATATAACTTCAGCACCTAGCTTTTCTAGTTCATCTATTACTCTACCAATTGACTTTTCATTTCCTGGTATAACAGATGAAGAAAAAATTATCATATCATCCGGTGTTATTTGAACCTTTTTATGCTCACCAGCAGACATACGTGATAAAGCAGCCATTGGCTCTCCTTGAGATCCTGTAGTTATTATAACTAATTGTTCGGGATTATACATTCCTATTTTATCTACATCTATTATTGTTCCCTCTGGCGCATTTAAATATCCAAGTTCTTGAGAAACTCCAAGAACGTTTACCATACTACGTCCAACGACTGCAACTTTTCTTTTAAATTTTACAGCTGAATTAATGATCTGTTGCATCCTATGTACATTTGAAGCAAAAGTTGCAACGATTATTCTCTTATTACAATTAGTAAATAGTCTATCAAATTCTTTACCAACACTTCTTTCTGACATAGTATGCCCTGGTCTTTGAACATTAGTACTATCAGATAATAATAATGTTACACCCTCTTTACCAAGTTCTGCTATTCTTTGTAAATCTATATATCCTCCATCAATAGGTGTATAATCTACTTTAAAATCTCCTGTATGTAGTATTGTTCCAACAGGCGTTGTTATAGCAATTGCCATAGAATCAGCTATAGAGTGAGTTACCCTAATAAACTCTACTTTAAATTTGCCAAATTTAAAAGTCTGTCTAGGCTCTATAGTTACTAATTTTGTTTGTTTATCTAAGTTATGTTCTTCAAGTTTTACTTTTATTAATCCTAATGCTAGTTTACTTCCATAAACTGGTACATTAATTTTCTTTAAAAAATATGGAATAGCTCCTATATGATCTTCATGTCCATGTGTTATTAACACTGCTCTTACTTTTTCTTTATTTTTTTCTAGATATGAAATATCTGGTATAACAAGGTCTACTCCTAACATTTCATCTTCTGGAAAAGCTAATCCACAGTCTACTACAATTATATCATTTTCATACTCAAATACGGTTAAATTTTTACCGATTTCATTTAAGCCACCTAAAGGTATTATCTTTAATTTAGATTTTGCAAAAATACTATTTTTGGCTTTCTCCTTTTTGGCAGTCTCCTTAACTTCTTCTTGTTTAATATTTTCAATAATTATTTCTTTATCTTTAGATTTTTTTAATTTTTCCTTTGTATCTTTTTTTAATTTTGTTGTGATACTATTTGTTTTTTTACTACTACTAGACCCTTTTTTAGTTCTAGAAGTACTTTTACTTTTGTTATTATCTTCTTCCATTAAATCTCTCCTTCACTATAAAATTTTCAATCTGCAATAACATAACTTTTATATCCGTACAATTTATTTATATTAGCAAAATTGCTATAATTTCTATTAATTAAGAATATATATCACGTAATAAGACAGAGATTATTATACCATAATTTAATTAAAAAGTCAATTTAAGCTAATATTACTAGTTTAAATAGTAAAAAATCTGATTTATTTTTGTTAAGCTTTTATATAGTTTATATTTATGGTATAATCTATAAAAATTAAAAATACTTTACAATAACAAAGGAGAATAACAAAATGAAATATGATAAAATGCCATATGTAACTCTACAAGCACTTAATGTTTTGCATAGAAAAAGTAAAAATGAATATATAAGCTTAAATGAAATTTATAAAGAAGTTGAAAAAATAAGGCAGAAGACAAATCCAAATAAAGGATCTAGTATTAGAAGAACTCTCGAAGAGCATTGTAAAGAGTGTAAGTCATATACTAATAAAGCAGATCTATTCTCTTCAAAAAAAATAGGTAGTGGATTATGGAAGTCGAATTTTTTTGACAATATAAAAAAAATAGAATCTTTAAAAATTGACCAATTTTTTAGCTTAAATGAATTAGAAAAAATCTTTAAAATTGATATTAATCAAGAAATAAATATTTCATATTATACCTACACTTTAGTTTTAATAATGCAAAATAATGATAATACTTCAAAAATAGAAAATGAAAGACTACTATATACTATTGAAAAGAAAATTGATAGTTCAAATTCAGAAAATAATATTGTATATTTAACTAATTCTTTAAAAAATGATTTACCAATATACTTATTTTTAAAAGATAAAAATACTTATATATATAAAGGAGAATGCTTCTTAGAGGGTGCTCCATTTACAGTAACTACTAATAGCAAAATTATTTATAAATTTCCTTTAAATATAATAAACAACAAAGCACAATACATATATTTAGAAACATTAAAAAATATACAAGATGATATAAATATTATTAATGATAAAAAGGATATAACGTTTATAGATAAACCAATAAAAATAAAGAAATATAATAAGAATTATAATGGAAATAACTCATCTGCAAACAAAGATTATATTTCTTCAGAAATTGTAAATACTATGCAAGGGAATATTAATGAAGAAATAATATTTAACTATGAATTAAATAAAGTAGCTAATTTAGGTGCAACTGATAAAGTGAAAATAATGAAAAATTTTTTTAATAATAGAAAAGATAGTGACGGCTTTGATATTTTATCATTTGATTTAGATAAAAATGGTAAATTTCATAAAAAATATATAGAAGTAAAATCCACTAAAGGAAATGAAAATACTCCTATAGATATTACAAGTAATGAATTAGAATTTGCAAAATCACATAAAAATAATTATTACATATATAGAATTTATAATAGCAATTCTAATGAAAAAAAATGTAAAATAATAAATGGTAATACTTTATTTAAATCTTTTAAGCTAGTACCAACTAGTTATAAAATATTTAGTAAAGATAATTAAATATAATTTGTATAAAATAATCACTAGGAACATTGATATTTCAATATTCCTAGTGATTTTATATATGGCTGGGCTAGCTGGATTCGAACCAGCGCATGTCGGAGTCAGAGTCCGATGCCTTACCGCTTGGCGATAGCCCAATAATGTAGAATACCTTATTTATTTTACCATAAATAGATCAAATATGCAAATAATTTTAAAAAATTCTACATTATTTTGTAATTGGTTTTTCCTCTTCCAAATTTTTTAAAGCATATTCAATTAATTGATTGGCTACATTATTAAATTTTATACCATTTTTATCAGCAATTTCATTTATTTTATCATATGTAGCACCACTAATTCTAATAGTTCTTGTTATAGTATCTTTACTTTTTATTTCTTTTACGATTTTTAACTTTTCCACTTTATCACCTGTACATATTATATGTGACTTTTTGTATTATTTTAGTACACATTGTGGTACACATGACAAAAAACGACATTTTTTTATTTATTTGTATATATAATATTTTTATAGTATAATCTTTTCTAGGAGATTTATTTATGAAAGCAATAAAAATATTAAGTATAGAATTATTATTAATTATATTATTAAAAATATTTATAAATAGCCCTATCATTCAATATATACCTGAATGCATTGCTTATAAATATTTACATATATATTGTCCTTCTTGTGGAGGTACTAGATGTATAAAAAATATACTACAAGGAGATTTTATACAAGCCTTTAACAATCACTCTATTTTTTTTATAACAATTATATATTTAGTATTAATCAATATCATATACTTGATAAACTTAAATAGAAAAAATAAAATACTAACTTTCATTTACCCAAAATACTGGTATACAATTATTTTCGCAGTCTTAGTAGCTATATATACAATTATTAGAAATGTTTACTAAAAATATTGTAAAACAATGTAAAAATATAGTATAATGTTAACATTAAGGAGGAAATCTATTTATGGAAAATAACAATAATGAGCAAAATGAAACTACATATGTACATAATGATGAAGGCACTACCATAAAAACAGATACTAACATCAATACAAACACTATTAATCAAGAAAATAAAGATGAAAAAGGCTTTAGTATTGCAGCACTTATATTTGGAATTGTAGCAATACTTCTATCATGTATATGGTATGTATCTTTAATTTCAGGTATATTAGCAATAATATTAGGTATATTAGGAATTAAATCTAGTAAAAGAGAACTTTCTATTGCAGGAATTATAACAGGAGTTATAGGAATAATATTAATGGTAATTATATATGTTGCTGTAATAATTTTAGGTCTTACAATTCTTAATAATTTAGGTAATAATATATATAATAACTTAGATGATTTTGAAGACTATGGAAATAACTTTGAAGATCAGCTAAATGACGTTCTTGAAGATTATGGAGAGAAATTTGAAATTAACTATAACAATAATAATATCTTATAATAAAAAGACTTCATATTGAAGTCTTTTTATTTTTTTTATCTATATATTCTTTTTTTGCCTTTAACATATCTATGATATTTACATCTGATATGTTCAAATTATTGTTTATTCCTTTGCCTATTTCTATCATCGGCTTTCTATTTCCGTCCATGATAATCACTACCAACAGTAGCAACTAAGCAATGCTCGTTGCACAATTTTAAGTATCTATTTCTTCTTTCTATACCATTTTTTGGATTGTATACCTCTATACCACATAAGCCAGCATCAATAAGCTTATCAATAAAAATAATTTCCTCTTCAATTTTCATCCTCAAACTCTTAGGATGTGCTAGGACAGGAACACCACCATATTCAATTATTTTTTTTATTAGCTTAAATGGATCTAATTTTTCTCTTTTCACGTATCCCTTTCCTTTATAATCTAAATACTTTCCATATGCATCATTTATAGATTTTACATACCCTAATTTTTTTAAAGCTATAGCAATATCATATCTTCCTACACTTTTTTCATTTCTGGAATATCTTAAAACGTCATCCATACGTATAAAAACTTTATTTGCATTTAACAATTTTAAAGTATCTAATACACATTTATACCTATCTACCTCATATAAATCAAGTAATTTATATATATCATTTGAAATATAGTATGCTAATATATGGCATATATGTTTATTTTCTTTATTGTAATCACTCATATCAGTCCCTATTTCTATTCCTTTAATTATTTCTATGTCATCTCCAGCTATCTCACTTGCTAATTTATATGAAGCTACATTATAGTGCTCTGTAAAAGATAAATATTTAACATTATTATTTTTTGCGGTCTCTATAATTTTACTTACATCATCAAATCCATCTGAACAATTTGAATGAACATGCAAGTCTATAATTCCCACACTCATAATTTACCACACTCCTTATTTAATAGTGAATAAAAAAGCAAACAAATTTAATGTGATATTATCATATATAAAATTATTTGTCAATAAAGCCAATTGCAAAAATAGTTCTAAAAAATACAATAAAAAGACTTGAAAATAAATTTTCAAGTCTTTTTATATGTTTAAAATATTATTATTTATATGAGATTATAAACTTGCATCTCCATTTTCACTTGCATTAGAAGCTTCATTCATAATTCCTGCAGCATATGATTCTTTTATTATACTATCTATTTTATTTTCTAATAGATCTTTATCTTGATTCTCTGCAAGAACCATTTCACTTAGCAAAATATTTTTTGATGTTGCAAGCATCTTTTTCTCGCCAATTGAAAGTCCTCTTTCCATATGTCTGTGAGATAGTTCTCTTACAACTTCTGCCACTTCTAATATGTTACCTGATTTAATTTTCTCCACGTTAAGATGGTATCTCTTACTCCAATTAACATCATGAATGTAAGGATCTTTAGGTTTTTCAAGAACTGCAAATACTTTATCTGCTTCTGATCTTTTAGAGACTTCTCTTACCCCTATATCATCAACCTTATTAGTAGGAACCATTAACTTCATTCCACCAATAGGCATTTTTATAATATAGTAATCATCAACATTACCAAGCATTTCCTTTTCTTCTATAGATTCTATTGTACCAGCTCCATGCATTGGATAAACTACTTTATCTCCTACACTAAACACTAAACATTCCCCCTTCTCTTTTAAATCTCAGTAATACACTTATATTATACCACAATTTTGCGAAAAAGTAAAGGAATTAAACTTTATTTTTGAATGTCTAGCCTTAATTTCCTCCAAATCTACGGTTTCTTTTTATGTATTCTTCTATAGCTTTATCAAACTGATTTTCATCAAAATCTGGCCACATAACATCAAGTGGAAAATATAGTTCTGAATAAGTTGACTGCCAAGTAAGAAAATTGCTAAGTCTATACTCATTGCTTGTCCTAATTATAAGATCAGGATCAGGAATATCTTTGGTATACAAATACGATGCTATCATATTTTCTGTTATATCATCTTTTTTAATTTTTCCAGACAATACATCATCAACCATTCTTTTAGTAGCCATTAATATCTCATCTCTACCACCATAATTTAAACATATTCCAAGTACCATTTTATCATATTTTTTAGTACTCTCCTCTAGCTTTCTTATATTATCTTGTAATTTTTTATTTAATGGTGTTATATCACCATAAATTTTAATTTGTATTTCTCTTTTTTCATCACTATTTAAAAGTTCATCTGTAAACTTTTCTAATAGTTTCATCAAAAGAGATACTTCACTTTTATCTCTTTTCCAATTCTCCGTAGAAAAAGCATATAAAGTTAAATATTTTAGATTACAATCATATGCATACTTTACTATCTTTTTTACATTTTCAGCACCAGCCTTATGTCCATCATTAGGCTTTAATCCTCTAGCTTTAGCCCATCTTCTATTTCCATCCATTATAATAGCAATATGCTGTGGTCCTTTTTGATCTATTATCATATATCCTCCATTAACGTTCTCTATCTTTTATATATAAAGCTAAATTTAATAAAAACTCTGACTTATCACCAAAAGCTCTAATTCCGGACATAGCTTCATTTATAACATCATCCAACATTTCTTGGGCTCTTTCTAAGCCATACTTTGTAACATATGTAGCTTTTTTCATCTCTCTATCATTTCCAACCGGCTTTCCTGTTTTTTTGGTATCACCTATTTCAGACAAAATGTCATCTTTTATTTGAAAAGCAAGTCCTATATTCTCTGCAAAGTTTGTAAGTACTTGTAATTCTTGATTTGTTGCTCCACCAAGTAAAGCTCCAATTCTTACTGATTCTTTAATTAAAGCTCCTGTTTTATTTTTATGCATGTATTCAAGTTGCTCTAAAGTAAGAATTTTTCCTTCACTTACTGTATCATAATACTCACCAACTATCATTCTATCTTTAGCTTTTACAAACTCATTTAATGCCATTATTTTCATACTAATTAATTTTATATCTAGTTCTTCTCTTAAATCATCTGTAATTACAATATTAGAATAATTAAATAGTGCATCTCCAGCAAGTAATGCTGTACATTCGTCATACATTTTATGATTTGTTGGCTTTCCATGTCTAAAATCATCATTATCTATACACGGCATATCGTCATGTATCAAACTCGCATTATGTACCATCTCCATAGCTATTGCAAACGGTAAGCATTTTTCAAAATCATCTCTAAATAATTTATATGTAGATATCATAAGTATTGGTCTTATTCTTTTACCACCTGCTAAAAGACTATATCTCATAGATTCTCTTAGCCTTTTTTCATACACATTATCTTCGTTAAAATATTTATTTAGTTCCTCATCAATATAGTTTTGATAATTTTTTAATTCCTCTTTAAAGTTCATTTTATCCTCCTACATATTATTATTCAATCTCTCTATAACTTTATCTATAGTATATTTTGGAGTAGAAGCTCCAGACATTATTCCTATTATATCATATTTTTTACAATCTTCAATTTTTTTGTCATTTTCATCTTGAACTATAATACAATTTTTATTAATACTTGATGCTATATCATATAATTTTTGAGTATTAGAGCTTTTTTTTCCGCCAATTATTATCATAAAATCAGATTGCTTTGCTATAGTTTTACATTCTTCTTGTCTTATTTTAGTACTTTGACATATAGAATTTACACACACAATGTTTTTATATTTTTTCTTTAGTTCTTCTTCAATTAACTTATACTTGTCATAAGAAAATGTGGTTTGAACTATTACAAATACCTTTTCATAATCTTTTAGAGAATATACATCATTAACACTCTCTATTATTATAACATTTTGAGCATATCCTTTTGATCCAATAACCTCAGGATGATCTTTTTTTCCTATTAATAGAATCTGGTAACCGCTATTTGAAGCTTCTTTTATTTTAGTATGTATTTGAGCTACTTTAGGACACGTATAATCCAATAATGTAATATTTCTTCTTTTTGCCTCTTCATAAACACTTTCAGGTACACCATGTGCTCTTATTGCAAGTATAGAATTATTGTCTACTTGTGAAATATCATCAACAAAATCTACACCTTTATTTTCTAAAATACCAGTTACAATTTCGTTATGTACTAAATGTCCTAAACATTTTAATTTTTTATATATGGATACTTGTTCTTGTACACCATCTACAGCTCTTTGTACTCCAAAACAAAAGCCAGAATTTTTTCCAACAATTATCTTCATAAATATAACTCCTAATAATAACATATATTATATTTTAAATATCACAATTTGTCAAAAAATATATATAATGTTAATTAAAAAATGCCTTAAATATTATTTCTAATATTTAAGGCTATATAAAGAAGTGTTGACAGCTAACTCATAATTTGTCTTTTTACACTAAAGTGTATTCTATTAACATAATTTATATTTTCACTCTTTATAGCAAATCTTTCTATTGTTACTATCTTTTTATGCTTTTTAGATTTATTATCAACTGGTAAATCTACTACATTGTTATGTATTTTATAAACATCTTTATTATTATCTAATATAGCAACTTTTATAGTGTCATTAATTTTTATATCTTTCATAGCATCTAATATATCTAATTTTATTTTTTTATTTGTAACTTTTATATTGTTAGTAATTCTTTCATTAAAAATATTATCATCATCTTGCTCTTTTTGAGTTTTATTATATGAATCATTTAAAATAGTATTTATACTTAAATTTATATTTATATTTATATTTATATTATTATTTACTTGAGATACATTTTCATTGGTAGTTTCCTGTACATTCTCTATATTTTCCTCTAACTTTACCTCTTCATTTTCTTCTACTTTAGGCTCTTCTTCAATCACATTTCCACCTTCTGCAAGGTGTATATCTTCTACTATAAAGTCATACCTATTAATAGTGCTATTTAAAATATTTAAATCTAATGTTCTTACTTCTGTATTAAGTTTATATCCAAATGGAACAGATACTATATAGTATTGATAAAATCCATATGGAAAATCATCTAATGTTATTTTACCACTTGAATCACTTACAAGATTTAAATTTTTATCTTGAAATTGTGGTAATTCTTTAACATTTATCATTTCACCGTTATATCTATAATATAACTCAATTTCCACTCCCTCTACTATTGGATTATTTATTTCTTCCTCTGCATCTTCTCTAATTTTACTTAAAAAGTTTATAACTACCGTTCCTTCATTTACATATTCTGGCTCATCATATATATCTAATTGCTCAGTAGCAAATATATTATTTATACTAAAACTTAATGCAATTGTCATTAATGCAAATAACCATCTTTTCATTTTAAACACCTCTTTATACTTATATTATACCATAATTTCATAATTATGTTAAATTTGCGTCTTGTAATGTAATATTATTGAAACATTTAATATAATTACAGAAATTTACTACAATCAGGTTTTTATTTTTTATGTAATCTAAAAATTATAAAATTGCATAAATATAAACTTTATACTTGCAATATAGTTTAATATTGACAAATTTTAGTAATAAATATTACATAAAACTAACATATTACATTTGTGTTACATTTTTATTTAGTATAATAATATTAATTCTATTTTAGCATTGTATAAAATATATTCATATTATAAAAAAACTATACAAAAAAAGTACCTTTTTATAAAGGTACCTACATATTATATAATTTCAATATATTTTGTTCTTGTAGTCTTTTTAAAGATTGATTTATGATCTTTGCTCTTCTTTCTCCTATTCCATCAACATCATCTAACTGTGCTACAGTAGCATTGCATACCATTTGTAATGTTCCAAATGATTCAACTATTTTTTCAATTACGCTAGCTGGCATCTTTGGCACTTTATTTAATACTCTATATCCTCTTGGAGATACATTTCTATCTAAAAGCTCTGTTGTATTATCTGACTCATATCCTAAGATTTTTATAATCTTTTCCGAGTCTATAAGCCCTTTTCTATCAAGCTTTCGTATCTCATCTAATATATTATCTACTGCTTTTTTATCTTTCATTTTACTTGACACCATATAATCTTGTATTATTTGTTTTTCCTCTAATTCCACATTATCTATTAATTCTAATAATTGTATATTTACCAGTCTTCCTTCATTTCCAAGTTCAACTATTGTTCTTTCAACTTCAGTTTTCATTTTCATTATCATTTCACTTCTATATATTGCATTTGCAACAAGCTCTAGATATACAATATCATCAAATTCATGCTCTGTTAATACATTTAACATATGATCAAATACTTTTTTATATTTTTCAAGAGTCTCCAACATTTGTGTAGCTTCCATTATAACTACTTCAGTATCATTTACTACATATCTAAAATCGCCTTTAAATATAGTAATTATACCTCTTCTTTGAGATATGCATATTACAATTTCGTTAGTTTGTTTAGCAGTACGCTCTGCTGTTCTATGTCTTGTACCAGTCTCCACAGTCTTTATCTTGTAGTCTGGAACAAGTTGTACATTTGCTCTTAATATTTTTTTTAAATCACTGCTTACAACTATTGCCCCATCCATTTTACAAAGCTCATATATATTGGCTGGAGTAAAGTCTAAATCCAACTTAAATCCACCATCAACTATATTCATTACTTGTTCACTTTCAGATAGAACAATAAGAGCTCCTGTTTTAGCTTTTAAAATATTATCTAATCCTGCCCTTAGTTCTGTTCCTGGTGCTACTTTTCTTAATATATCTAAAACTTCTTCTTGTTTCAATTTTTACCTCCTTAGCTGTTATATACTTTTGAAATAGCCTCATCTATAGATGAAACTCCTATCAATTTTGCATCTATACTCTCCTTAAAATTATCTATTTGCTTTTTATTTGTGTATATTGTTTTGTATCCAAGTTTAGAGATTTCTTTTATCCTTTTCTCAAAATTTGTAATGTTTCTAATCTCTCCTGTAAGTCCAATTTCTCCTAAGAATACAGTTTTTGGATCTATTGATATATTTTTATAACTAGATACTATAGCCATAGCTATACTTAGATCGACAGCTGGCTCGTCTACTCTCATTCCACCTATAACATTAACATATATATCTTGAGTACTCAAACTCAATTTGCATCTTTTCTCTAAAACTGCAACTAACATATTCAATCTATTTAAATCAATTCCATTTGCTACTCTTCTTGGCATATTATAATATGAATGCGTTGTAAGTGCCTGAACCTCCATAAGTATAGTTGAAGTTCCTTCAACGGTTGCAACTATAGCTGTACCTGGTAAATTTTGTTCAGATTTTGTAAGAAAAATATCTGATATATTTTTTACTTCTACCATACCTTCATCCTTCATATCAAATATTCCAATCTCATTTGTTGATCCAAATCTATTTTTTACTCCTCTTACTATTCTATGACTTAAAAATCTCTCTCCTTCTATATATATTACTATATCCACCATATGTTCTAATATTCTAGGTCCAGCTATAACTCCATCTTTAGTTACATGACCTATTACTATAGTAGTTATATTTTTATTTTTTGCAAGATACATAAGTCTTGCTGTAACTTCTTTAACCTGAGAAATACTTCCAGGAGTAGAGCTTATTTGTTCATCATACATAGTCTGGATTGAATCAACTATACAAAATTTTGGGGAAATTTCTTCTATTTTTTCTTCTATACTATCTATATTAGTCTCATTAAAAAAAAGTATATTATCTGATGTTACCTTTAATCTATCTGCTCTAAGTTTTACTTGTGTTTCAGATTCTTCACCTGAGACATATAATACAATTCCTTTATTAGATAAATTCGAACATACCTGCATTATTAAGGTAGATTTTCCTATACCAGGTTCTCCACCTATTAAATTTAAAGATCCCTCAACTATACCACCACCAAATACTCTATTTAATTCTTCAAAGCCAGTATCTAGTCTTACTTCTTTTTTTACTACTATATCATTTAATTTCTTTACCTTATTATTATTTGAAAAGGTATTAGAATGAGATGAACTATACTTAGAATTATTATTCTTTTTTCCTATTTTTTCTTCTACAAAACTATTCCAACTATTACATCCCGGACACTTACCAAGCCATTTAGTCGACTCATATCCACATTCTTTACAAAAAAATACAGTATTTGAAGACATATTCCCCTCCTTAATTATATATAAACTTTTAATAAAGTTTTATTTATTCATACAAAAGTACCATATAATTATATCACTTTTAGCTCTTTTAAACAACAAAATATAACCATTTATTAACATGATTTTTCTACCTAATTATACAAATTTTACTATTAAAAATTATTTTTCTTTTTATACTATAAAAACACAAAAAAAGCACGATTAATTCGTGCCTTTTAATATATTAATAAATATTTGATACATATTGATTATACTGACTTACCAAATCATCTGTTGTAAATACTATATTTTCATCTTGTACTTCCCATTGTCCTTTATTTTCAATTAAAAAATCTATTACAGCTTCACTATTAGTTAACATTGATATAACATCATCTAATGATTTTTCTAGTTCTTCAATATCGGCTTGTGCTGTTTGAGTATCTCCCATAAGTTCATTATATAAATCTACATAATATCGATCTAATCCTTTATCATTAATATATTCATTTATTTTCTCTTCTTTTACATAGGAAATCATCTCTTCTTTTATTCTTTCTAAAGTACTCCTAGTATTTTGTATATATTCCTTAGTGTTAATAAAATCTGGTCCATCTTCGCTGTAATTTTGAGCTGTTAATAATGTAGTTATTCTTTCATCTTCAAGAGTAGTCTGCAATTCTCTCATTGAATTTGTGACATCAGATAAGTACTCTTTTAATGATTTTTCCACAACTAGATAATCTCCAGTACTAATATTTGTAGATAATCTTTGCTCTATTGCATCATAATCCAATGTACTTTGGTTAAACATCTGAGATATTTCACTAATCTCATTTACAAGATTAGTTTGTTGTCTTAAATCTTGTATCATCATATATCCAAATATTCCTATTAAAATTAATATAATTATTCCTATAACAATAAATATAATTTTCTTTTTACCCATAATTATTTTCCTCCCAAAAACACAATTTACTAACTTTAGTTTTTATTTAACTATAAACTTCATTGGTGTAAATCTTATACCTTCATCTATTTGTTCAATATCTGTATCTACAAAACCAAGTTTATGATATACATCTACAGCATATACTGATGAATTTACAGTTATTATATTAGATGTGGAATTTTCTAATACTTTTTGAAATAATTTTTTCCCTATACCTTTTTTATGATAGTCTCCATCTACAAAAAACAACGCAATATGATTTCCATTATTTCTTGTTGCTATAACTCCAACTATCTTATTTTCTTCATACATACCATAAAACACTAAAGAATTCATTTTTTCTTTATCACTTATAAAATTATGAAATGTATTTATTCCCTGTTCAGTATAAAAAGGTGCTTCATACTTTAAAAATACTTTCCATACCAAATTCAAGGCCTCTGTTAAGTCTCCTTCTACTTTCTTTATTTGCATCAATTCACCTCCTAGCTAAAAATTTTATATTTTTTCATATATTACAAAATTATTATCATCATATATAAGATTATAATTTGAATCATTACTTATATATCTTGTGACAATATTATCTTTAGGAAGCAAGGCATGTGTTATATCATACTTATCAAAAACTTCCATATATGTTTTATTTCCATTTTGAACATCAACAAAATCCTGAAATACTGTAGTATCATTATACTGCTCTGTATACATTTCAGATCTAGAATCTATAAAAACAGGTATATTTTTATACTCTAAATAACTACCATAGTTAAATCCATTAAATAGCCTCATATTTTCAACATCAAGATTTGCTAATATATATTCACTAGCTGCTACAGGATATGAACTTTCATTTACAAATTTTTTTCCTAAATTAATATCTGTAAATACAGATAATGCAATTACCGTCATATAGAATACAAAAAATACTCTTACAAATCCTTTGTCGATAAACTTCTCGTATGCAATATCCAATATATTATAGTCATAGTTACTCATATAATTAAATATAAGTCTTGTAAGAGGTATACATCCTATAAATAATAAATATGCCACACATCTTACAGATAACATAGCCATTAAAGTAAGACCTAGCATCATAAATCCATCAGCTAGATTTATTTTCACCTTTGAAGATGAAATAAATATCATAGCAACAACTACATATATCAAAAAACTAACATCAACTGCAGGAATAACAGCTCTTAGTTCACTTATATTTTGAGGTGATATTCCACCCATAGTTTTAAAAATATATGTGTATGGTGTATCTCCAATAGGAGTAAAAAGTCCAGTAAATATTGTGATAAAAAACACTAAAAATAAAGTTTTTACATATTTATGATGTGTGATATATATCTTTGAATTTTTATCTTTTTTAGCCTCTTTATATAGATCATAATCTTTTTCCACTGCTTCTAACCATTTTATTAATTTTTCTTTTTTTTCATCATTAGCCTCTTTTTCGATTTTTTTATTTATTTTTTTTATTAATCTCTCATTTCTATTCTTTACACTAAAATAATCAAATAAAGCCTCTGCTATATATGACAAATAAAATACCAAACATAACATCCACATGGCAGCATGTACATTTGCAACAATAATTGGAATAACTATAAGTCCTAAAATATATCTTTTTTTATTTGTATCCAGTAGTTTTTCGATAAAATATACTTGTAAAATAAATAAAAAATAGCTTACTATCTGTGCTCGTGCTGCAAAATATTGATTTCCCATAATCAATACAATTATAGTCATTATAAATGGAATAGCATACGAGTCTTTATTTAGCTTTTTAAGTACTGTAAATAAAGTAATTGCTATTAATATCGTCATTAAAACCACAGCTATATATATAGCTTTAAATCCAGCAAAGTTGAATAAAAATATATTAATTATATCAAAAAGCCAATGTGAATATGTATATGTAAAGCCTTCATGCCAAGTTAAATGCTCTTGCATATCAACTCCAGTATCCAATATCTGTCTTCCAACCGCAATTGAAAAAAAAGTATCGTTTTGAAATTCTATACGAACTATACAAATACTAAATATCACTAAAATTATTATTAATAAAATATTTTTCTTTTTCATCTCTCACCTCTAATTTATAATAGATTTTATCCAATGCTTTGCATTTTCAACATCTGTATTATCTGGATGAGTTAAAGCTTTATTAAAATTATCTATACTAACTTGCAATCTTTTATCATCAGGATGCTCTTTAATAAGATTTATATATCTATCTTTAACACTCATTGGCATTTTTCCCTGACAATAAAAATATCCTAATACCTTATTTGACTCTTTGATATTTTTCCTTACCCTATCATATAGCATTTCATAATATCCTTTTCCATTAAAGCCAGCAGTACCAAAATATATAATCTTCTTATTTTCTAAGTTAGACAAATATGTTTTTATTTCTTTTGAACATTCACCTTTATCTGTCCACGATCCAACAATATATATATCCGCATTTATATTATCCTTTGGCTCTCCAAAATATATTATTTCTTGTTCACTTAAAGCTTCTTTTATTGCATTTGCAATAATTTTCGTATTACCTGTTATACTTTTATATACTATAGCTATTTTCATATTAACTCCTTATTATACTGTAAGTATAATATCATAAATAGCTATATTTATCAATAAAATCAAAAATTTAATAAAAAGAAAAAAGATGTAAAAAAAATTTACATCTTTATATCATATTGTGTATATACTTGATAATCTTTAAAATCTATATCAGAATATTTTAATGTTATTCCCTTTTTGGCTATAAAAGTAGTATTTTCTGGAATTTTCAATTCAAATTTGAATTTTCCACCAGTCATTATCACTCTTTCCTCATCAAAGCAGCCGGAATATTCTAATGTTTTTTGATATATACTTCCATCATTATTATCTTTAAAGAACATTATAATCTGATTAGGATATAAAATTCTTTCTAAATTATTTTTTACAGTTCCGGATATTTTATCATTTTCTATATTTGCCTCAATTTCTACCTCATCATAAAAATAATTAGGTATATCAAATTCTACAGATATTATGGAAAAATCTAAATTTTCATCTGTAGTCGGAGCTATAACTTTGTATTCATCATTTGGTTGCATATTATATATTTCTTGTATACCGCCATCATTAAATGAGAAGCTAATTCTTCTTAATTCCTCTTTACTTACATTTTTTAATGTCACTTCATAAAATTCAGATTCATACTCATCAAAATACTTTTTTTCTTTATTTACAACTTCCAAAAAAGTACCGCTCTTTTTGAGCATTTTGTGTATTTAAAGCTATTTTATTTTCTTGAATACTATTTGTATATAGGTATACACATCCTATAACAACCATAATAATTATTACTCCAATAATAAAATTTTTGATATTCATATATATCACTCCTCCTTAATTAAATATAATTATATAACAAGTAAAAAACATTAGTTTTGTCTCCATATTTTTAACATATTAAGATTATAACATTTTTATTAATTTATGTCAACATAATTAATTGACTAGCTGTATAATAAATGATATAATATAAGTGTAACTTACATTTTATACTTACAAATTAATATTAGGAGGTATATTATGAAAAGTAAATTAACTAATTCTGACATTATTAATATTTGCAAACGTTATGTTTATGACAATATCTCTATGGAGAAGTTAGCAAATGATTATAATTGCTCTGCAAGTCACATTTCAAAATCCATACATAAAGCAATAGTATTTGGCTTTGTAGATTTAAAAATGGCTAATTTATTAAAAGAAAAAGCTGCATCAAATATGGATAAAAAAATGCGAGAACTACGGATATCATAAATCATATAAAGTTGAAAGAAAATATGATCTACTTATTCAAAAATCATTTCAAAGAAAAAATATCATTAAGTATATACAACAATTAGAATACAAAATAAACACATATGATGAGACTTATTCAGACGCAGATGAATTTCCATATTCAAAATCCACACTAGATAGTAAATTAAACAAATTAAGTTTGCAATTACAAGAAATAGAATCTTTTTAAAAAATAGCACCTTCAAAAATGAAGGTGCTATTTTTGTTAATTTTAGTTTATGATATTATCTAGTTTTCTTAATTATTTTTTTATGTTGAAGAATACTTTTTCTCCGTTGTACTGAGCAACAGATCCTAATTCTTCTTCTATTCTCATTAATTGATTATACTTACATACTCTATCTGTTCTTGATGGAGCACCAGTCTTAATTTGACCAGCATTCATTCCTACAACAAGATCAGCAATTGTTGTATCTTCAGTTTCACCTGATCTATGAGAAACAATTGCAGTATATCCAGCTCTATTAGCCATTTTGATAGCATCTAAAGTCTCTGTTATTGTTCCAATTTGATTTAATTTAATAAGAATTGAGTTTGCAACTCCTAGTTTAATTCCTTTTGCAAGTCTTTCTGTATTAGTAACAAATAAATCATCACCAACAAGTTGAACTTTATCTCCAAGTTTCTCAGTAAGTAATTTCCAGCCATCCCAATCTTCTTCAGCTAAAGCATCTTCAAGTGAGATAATAGGATATTTGCTAACCATTTCTTCCCAAAACTCAACCATTTCTTCTCTAGTATACATTTTATCTGTTTTCCAAAAATAGTAACATCCTTCTTTTCCAGCTTTTTTAGCCTCATCATACATTTCTGTAGCTGCAGCATCAATTGCAAGTTTAAAATCTACTCCTGGTTTATATCCAGCTTTTTCAATTGCTTTTACAATAAATTGAAAAGCTTGTTCATCAGAAGATAAGTTTGGTGCAAATCCACCTTCATCACCTACAGATGTTGCAAGGCCTTCAGCCTTTAATACAGATTTTAAATTATGAAATACTTCTGCACACATTCTTAAAGCTTCTCTAAAGCTTTCAGCTCCTACTGGCATAATCATAAATTCTTGAATATTTACTGTATTATCTGCATGTTTACCACCATTTAATATATTCATCATAGGTACTGGTAATTCCTTAGCATTAACACCGCCTAAGTAATTATATAAACTTACTCCTAAAGCCTCAGCAGCTGCTCTTGCTACTGCAATTGAAACTCCTAAAATAGCATTTGCACCTAATTTTCCTTTATTTGGTGTTCCATCAAGTTGAATCATAGCTTCATCAATTGCCACTTGATCTAAAGCATTCATTCCCTCAATTTCTGGAGCAATAATATCATTAACATTATCTACTGCTTTTAAAGTACCTTTTCCTAAATATCTTGATTTATCACCATCTCTTAATTCTACTGCTTCAAAAGCTCCTGTAGATGCGCCAGATGGAACTGCTGCCCTTCCAACATATCCTCCGTCAACTGTTACTTCAACTTCTACAGTTGGATTTCCTCTTGAATCAAGTATTTCTCTTGCGTAAACTGATTCGATTTGTAAATATTGTTTCATTTAAAATTCCTCCTTATTTTTATATAAACTACAAAATATCTCGTAGTTTTTGCCTTCTTTCTCTTTCTTCAGCTCTTTTTAGCAAATCATTTCTTCTTGACTGATATTTTTCTTCTATTTCTTTCTTATATTCTTTATTTTTTATGTTCTTTTCTACTCTTTCATACTCAGCTATTCTTTTTCTAAGCTCGTAATCTGGAATAGCAAACTTGTTATCTTCAATATAATACTCCATTTCCGCTTTATATAACTCATCTTTTTCAATATCATCTTGATATTCTTGTATTATATCTTCTGCTTTTTCTTGTTCTTTATACACACCAAGTATACCATCAGAAATATCATATATACTATTTCTAAAATCTATCCAATCTACATTTACAACTTTATTATATCTTTTTACTATATTTTTAGATGTATTTGTAAAAATTGCAACAAATCTTTTAGGTGTTATCTCTTTATCAAAAAGCCTATCTTTTAAATCCTTTGCAAGCTCCTTTAAATCATCTTTTATTTGAGCTATAGCTTTTGCTCTTTTTGCTTCTTGATTTTTAGCTTCTTTCTCTTCTTTTTTCTTTTCTTGCTTTTCTACAATTTCTTTATATTTTTCTTCTGATATAGTTTGAAAATCTACCTTCTTACCACATTTAGGACATTTTACTTTTGAAGGATCAGAACTTGTTACATAATAATTAAAAGGAAGATAATGCTTTGGTGGATTAGATAAATCATACATAAATCCACATTTTGAACATATAAATATTATTTTCTCCTGTTTCTCTTCATTTTCATTACCTAATTCATCTTTATTTGATTTCATATCTTCCCCTCCTATTAATTAAGCTCTATTAAAGATACACCTGTCATCTCTTCTGGTATTTTTTCTCCCATCATAGTTAAAAGCGTTGGCGCTATATCACATAATCTACCAGAGTTTAAAGATTTAACTCTGTTAGATACTACAATTAATGGAACATCAAATGTAGTATGTGAAGTTATTGGTTCACCTGTTTTTAAATCTAGCATCTGTTCACAATTTCCATGATCGGCTGTAATTAAAGCTTCTCCACCTACTTCTTCTATTTTAGATATTACTCTTCCAACGCATTTATCTAAGGCTTCAACAGCTTCTATAGCTTTTTCAAGATTTCCAGTATGTCCTACCATATCTCCATTTGCATAGTTTACAATTATTACATCACAAGACTTTTCATCTATTACTTTAATTAAATTATCAGTAACTTCATATGCTGACATTTCTGGTTTTAAATCATAAGTTGCAACCTTTGGTGAATTAATTAAGATTCTCTTTTCACCAGGATATGGCTCTTCTTTTCCTCCATTAAAGAAAAATGTTACATGCGCATACTTTTCTGTCTCAGCAATTCTTAACTGAGTATATCCTTTTTTAGATATATACTCTCCAAAAGTATTTACTAATACTTGTGGCTTATATGCTACTAAAGCTCTTTTTATTGTCTCATCATATTGTGTCATTGTTACAAATACTAAATTATTTATTTTTTTAGTTTCAAATTCATTAAATCCGTCTAGTATGAAAGCCTTTGTAAGCTCTCTTGCTCTATCTGGTCTAAAATTAAAATATATAATTGAATCATTGTCATTTACTGTTGCAAGTGGCTTATCTTCTGAATCTGTCAAAACTACTGGCTTTACAAACTCATCAAATTCTTGTGCTTCATATGATGTCTCTATAGCTTTTTGAGCAATTTTGAAGTCTTGTCCCTTACCAAAAGCCATTGCATCATATGCAAGTTTTACTCTTTTCCATCTATTATCTCTATCCATTGCATAATATCTACCAGATATAGTAGCTATTTTTCCTATTCCAAGCTCTTTCATTTTTTCTTCAAGTTGTTTTATATAATCTACAGCTGATGTTGGAGGAGTGTCTCTTCCATCAAGTATTGCGTGTACATATACATTTTTTACATTTTCTCTTTTTGCCATCTCAAGTAAGGCAAATAAATGCTTAATATGTGAATGTACTCCACCATCAGATACAAGACCTAACAAATGTAATGTAGAATTATTTTTCTTTACATTTTCCATTGCTTGTTTTAATTCTTTGTTCTCATAGAAATTTCCATCTTCTATTTCTTTTGTAATTCTTGTTAATTCTTGATATACTATTCTTCCTGCACCAATATTAGTATGTCCAACCTCTGAATTTCCCATTTGACCTTCTGGAAGACCAACAGCCATTCCACTAGTCTTAATATATGTATTAGGATATTTTATAGTCAGTCTATCTAAATTTGGTGTATTAGCTAGTTTAAAAGCATTTCCTTTTTCTTCATCATTTAAACCAACCCCATCCATGATCATAAGTAAATATTGTTTATCCTTCATTATCAAAAACCTTCTCTTTCTTGCTTTACAGCATTACTATTATATCATTATTAATCATAATTTACAATAGCTACAAAATCATTAGTCAAACTTGCTCCACCTACTAAAGCACCATCAATATCACTCATATTTAATATTTCATTTGCATTAGTTGGTTTTACACTTCCACCATATTGAATTCTAACCTGTTCTGCTGTTTTTTCATCATACATATCTGCAATTACTTTTCTTATATATTTACACATTTCATTTGCTTGTTCTGCAGTAGCTGTTTTACCAGTACCTATAGCCCAAATTGGTTCATATGCTATTACAACTTTATTAGCAATCATATCTTTTTCTATTCCATCTAAAGATTTTTCTACTTCTTCTTTAACAACATCATACATTTTATTGCTTTCTCTTTCTTCCAATGTTTCACCAACACAAACTATTGGCGATACATCTTTTTCAAGTAACTTTTTAGCCTTTTTATTAACTATTTCATTTGTCTCAGCAAAATATTGTCTTCTCTCACTATGACCAACTATACAATACTGTACTCCTACAGCTGTTAACATATCAACAGAAGTTTCTCCTGTATACGCACCTTTGTCTTCAAAATAAACATTTTGTGCTCCAAGCTTTATGTTAGTATCATATATGGCTTCGCTTACTCTATCCAATGAAACAAAATTTGGACAAACAACTACATCAACATCATCTGTATTAATTCTATCTTTTATTTCTTCTACGAAGTCTTCAGCTTTATTTACACAATAGTTCATTTTCCAATTTCCAGCAATTATCTTTTTTCTCATAAAAAACTTCCTTTCTACTCATTCTTATCTTCTAAAGCTTCTATTCCAGGTAGTTTTTTACCTTCCATAAGCTCTAAAGATGCTCCACCACCTGTAGAAACATGGCTCATTTTATCTGAAAGTCCAGCCTTTTCTACAGCAGCAGCACTGTCTCCGCCACCTATTATAGTTACAGCTTCGCTATCTGCCATAGCCTTAGCAATTTCATTAGTTCCTACTGCAAATTTATCTATTTCGAATACTCCAACAGGTCCATTCCATACTACTGTTCCTGCTGTTTCAATTTCAGCTTTGAATAATTTAATTGTCTCTGGTCCAATATCTAATCCCATATAATCATCTGGAATTTCATCTGGCTTACAAACTAAAGTATTAGATATTTCTGACATTTCATCTGCAGCTACTACATCTACAGGTAATAAAAATTTAACATTTTTTTCTTCTGCTTTTTTTATTATTTCTTTTGCTACATCGATTTTATCATCTTCACACAAAGATTTACCTACTTTACCACCTTGAGCTTTTACAAATGTGAACATCATTGCTCCGCCTATTAATAATGAATCAACCTTATCTAATAAATTAGTTAAAACACCTATTTTACTTGATACTTTAGATCCACCAACTATTGCTACTAATGGACGTTTTGGATTATTTATTCCACCATCTAATGCAGCAATTTCTTTTTCAATCAAAAATCCAGCAACAGATGGTAAATAATGTGTAACCCCCTCTGTTGAAGCATGTGCTCTATGTGCACTTCCAAAAGCATCATTTACATATATTTCAGCAAGGGAAGCAAGTTTTCTTGAAAATTCAGCGTCATTTTCCTCTTCTTCTTTATACATTCTTGTGTTTTCTAATAAGCAAACATCCCCGTCTTTCATATTCATAACAAATTCTTTTGTCTTATCAGATAATATATCCTTTAGCAAAGGAACATCTTTGTCTAAATACTCAGATAATCTTTTAGCAACTGGTGCTAAGCTCTTATTCTGTCCTGTTTTGCCTAAATGTGAGCATAAAATGACTCTTGCTCCAGCATTAATTAAATATTTTATAGTCTTTAATGACTCTACTATTCTTTTATCACTAGTAATCTTACTAGGATCTTCTTTATCTAAAGGTACATTGAAGTCACATCTTACAAGTACTCTTTTTCCTGATACTTGAACATCTCTTACAGTCTTTTTATTTAACATATATATCCTCCGTTCTTTTATAAAAATAAGCTGGCACATAAACCCAAGTAACCAGCTTATTATAAATATTATTGATTATCTACTTGGGCCATATGTTGTGCTAAGTCTAAAACTTTATTTGAATAACCCCATTCATTATCATACCATGCTACTAGTTTTACAAATGTATCTGTAAGTTGTATACCAGCTTTAACATCAAAAATAGATGTATGACTATCATGTATGAAATCTGATGAAACTACATCATCATCTGTCCAAGCCATTATTCCTTTTAATTCACCATCACAAGCTTTTTTAACAGCTTCAACTATCTCATCATATGTTGCAGGTTTTTCTAGATTACAAGTTAAATCCACAACTGAAACATCTAATGTTGGTACTCTAAATGACATACCAGTTAGCTTTCCATTTAATGATGGAATAACTTTACCAACTGCTTTAGCAGCTCCTGTTGATGATGGTATTATATTATATGTTGCAGCTCTTCCACCTCTCCAATCTTTCTTTGATGGACCATCAACTGTTTTTTGTGTAGCAGTTACTGAATGAACTGTTGTCATTAAACCATCTTTAATTCCAAAGTTATCATTAATAACTTTAGCTAAAGGTGCTAAACAGTTAGTAGTACATGATGCATTAGATACTACATTCATATCTTTTGTATATGTATCTTGGTTAACTCCCATTACGAACATAGGTGCATCTTTAGAAGGTGCAGATATAATAACCTTTTTAGCTCCACCTACAAAGTGTCCTGAAGCTTTTTCTGTTGTTGTAAATACACCAGAAGATTCAACTACATATTCAACTCCTGTATCTTTCCAAGGAATATCACTAGGTGTTTGGCAGTTATATACTTTAACTGTCTTTCCATTTACAACTAAATTTCCATCTACTACTTCTATATCTGCATTTAATTTTCCATGAATAGTATCATATGTAAGCATATATTTCATATAATCTACACTAATAAATGGATCGTTAATAGCAAGTACTTCTACGTCCTCTCTTTCTAATGATGCTCTCATCACAAGTCTTCCGATTCTACCGAATCCGTTAATTCCAAGTTTTACTTTCATAAAAAAATACCTCCTTATTTTTACAAACATTATTTTATATCACTAGTAAGCTTTTTTCAAGAGTTTAAGCTAAAAAATATTGTTTTTTTTCAGCCATTTTTCGGGATTTTTTAAACATTTATACTTATTTATTTTTTTTACTTTAATTTGATTGATAACTCTTTTTTTTTGTGATAAAATATATAGTTTATACACTAATATTTTAACCAAAAATATTATAATTATTGATTTAAAATTTTTAATATTATATAATTAAACTAGGTGATTTATTTGAAAAGAGATATTTTAATTTTTCCGAAATTCAATAATATAAACTTGATACAAAATATAAGAAAAAAATATGACAGATTATATGAAGCTGTACCTCCACATATAACTTTAGTATTTCCTTTTACAGATGACATAGATAATGATACTCTTTATATAAAATTAAAAAATATACTTAAAGATCAAAAAAAATTTAAAGTAAAATTTAAAGGCATATCTTTATCTAAAGATAATTTTATATTTTTAAACTGTATATACGGATCAGATAATATAATTAATTTACATGATCAAATATATGAAAAAATATTACCTTCTCATCTAAAAAAAGATATAGAATATATTCCACACATCACACTTGGACAAAATAACACAATAGATGATTTAAAGGATTTTAATTTTGAATTTGAAACAATTATAGATGAAATTATACTAGAAGGTATCGGAAAGAATGAGGAATCTATAATATTAAATACCATAAAACTAAAATAAGGATAGCAAAAATGCTATCCTCCTATCTGTGGCCTTTTCTTTATATGAGATCCTATTATTTCAGATACATCAATAATAGTTACAAAAGCCTGTACATCGTCTGCATTCACTATATTTCTTAATTCTGTGAGTTCAAGCCTTGTTATAACACAATAAAGAATCATTGTTTCACCATTCATCATCCCTTTTCCCTCAAATGATGTTACAGTTCTTCCTAACTTTTCATATATATCTTTTGCAACTTTTGCACTTTGATTTGTTATTATTAATGCAGCTTTTCCTTGCTCTAATCCTTCGGATACAAAATCTATTACTTTAAATGTTATAAAGTATGTTAAAAGAGAATATAATGCTCTATCAAAGCCAAACAAAAATCCTGCTGTTCCATATATAAAAACATTACAAATTAATACAATTTGTCCAACTGACAAATTTATTTTTTTACTTAAAATTATAGCTGCGATTTCAGTTCCATCCAGACATCCACCATATCTTATTACAAGCCCTACCCCAAATCCTAATAATAGACCTCCATATATTGTAGCAAGAAGTTTATCTTCTATTCCTAAATGTATTGTTTCTGTGTAATAAAGTATAGCGGAAAATACTAACATTGCATATAATGCTTTAAAAACAAATTCTTTTCCTAAACTTTTATATCCTATTATCAAAAATGGAATATTTAGTACGATTATAAAAACACTTGTTGAAATACCTGTTAATTGGGAAGCCATAATAGATATACCATTGACTCCTCCATCAAGAATTAAATTTGGTATTAAAATTGCTCCTATAGAAAAAGCTGCAATAACACATCCAATTGTTAATACTATAAAAGAAAAAATTAATTTAACTATATTTTTATTTTTTTTCATATCACTCCTCCTTTTCACTTACTATTCCATAAATCATAGATATATCTGTTGGGACTATATATTTTGCTTCAATTTTTTGAGCTACTACTAAAACAAAAGCGCACATTGCTCTAGTTGCATACCACCAACTAGGCTCATCAACTCTTTTTCTAATTTTATCCAAAGATATTTTTGTGTAATAATCTTTAGTATCTTCTATTCTAGTATTTATATCCATCATTATTGGTGACATATTATCTTTATACAATATATTATCATAATATCTTATTCCTGACTGTCTAGCAAAATACTCATGTCCTCCACCAGCCAATATTAATACATCTGTTTTTACATCTGGTATTGTAATTCTATCTTCTATATACCTTTCTATTTCTTCTAAACTTGTGGTTGCATAATCATTTGCTAAATCTTCGTATTCATTTAATACATCCATAACTCCTATTTTACTATTACACATTTGCTTTATTCCATTATTATAATATGATATTTCAGTGGAACCTCCTCCACCAACAAAAACAACAGCTTCTTTTATATTTTTAGTAGCACCTAATACAGTAAGTTCATTTTCCTTTTCTGAAGATATTATATTAAAATCCAATTTTGTTTTATTTTTAAAATAATCTAAAAAAATATTTTTATGTTCATCATCTAATTGTCTAAATACACTTGTACCACATACATATATGTTTTTCATACTATCACTCAAATCATTTACAAGTCTTATAAGTTTATCCACATCTTTTGAATATAGTCCATTTTCTATTTTATAATTTTTCTTAAACTCAATTGGTACTGTTTTTATGTGTATTATATTTTTTCCATCAAACTCATCAACTTTAGTGCAAGTAGACCCAACTTCTACTACTATCTGTTTCATAATACCTCCTAATATGAAAAGCAAAAAAATATGCATACTCCATAATTAGCATGCACACAACAAACTCCTAAATGGAGTATTTATGGTACCGATGGTGGGGATCGAACCCACACGCTTTTAAAAGCAAAGGTGTTTGAGACCTTCCTGTCTGCCAGTTCCAGCACATCGGCAAAAAAAGAGCAATTTCTATTGCTCTTTTATTATACAATATTTCTAAAAATATTGCAATACTTATTCATCTTTTTTACTTTCTTCTGATCTAAATCCTGTTCTAGTAATATCTATATCATCATACAAAATACTCTCTTTTTTTGACTCTTGTTTATTATCTTTAGAAGAAAACCAGTTCTTTCTAGTTTTTTTTCTTTGTTCAATTTCCTTTTGTTCTTCTAATTCTTCCTCATTTATAGATTCTTTTCTTTCTTTTAAAAAGGTATCTATTCTTGAACGCATTGCATTAAATACAAATTCATTTTCTATTATATTTATATATTTACTATCACTATTAATTAAGTATTCTATAATACTCATAGCTTTGTCAAATTCATTTTTAGTTACATATATTATTGCTATTTTATAGTATGCTTTTAATCCATATTCCTCATCTTTTATTATTTCATTATATAAATTTAAAGCATCATTATACTTTCCTTTTAGCATTTTTATATTTCCTAAACTATAAATAGCTTCCTTTATATCCGGTTTAATTACTAATGCAAACTCTAAGTTTTTTTCTGCCTCATCTGTTTTTCCAAGTTCTAATTGTATCATTGCTAAATTATATAACAATTCATATGATTCAACATGATAATCCAAAGCATTTTTATACACTTCTTCTGCTTGCTCATATTCTCCCTTGTTAGCTAGTAGTATTCCTAATACTTCATATGCATCATAAAAAGTTGGATCTATTTCTAAAGCTTTTCTATATACATCTATTGCAGGATCAAAATCTTCTTCTTTTTCTAATATATTTCCAAGTCTAAAATATGCTTTATAATTTTTTTCATCCAAATCTATTACTTTATATAATATTTCTTTTGCATTTTGATAGTCTTCTATCTCATAAAAACAATTAGCTAATAGAAATAAATTTTCACTATTTTTTCCCTGTGTATTTATTATCTTCTGCAATGTAGCTATGCATTTTGTATATTTTTGTTTTAAATAGTATTTTTGTGCCCTTTTATATAATAATTTTTTACCAAAGCTAATATTATTATATTGTAATATAGCAAAAATACATGGTAAGAAAAATATTCCTATTGAAAGTGGTATCTGATATCTTATTCTTAAATATACATCATAATATACTATTGGCAAATATAATCCTAAAGAAAAAGCCGTAATAGATATTAAGATTAGATTTCCTGGGGCATATTTTTTAACATAATTGATTGATAAATATGTTATTAAGATTATAGCTACGACTATTACTATTATATTATCAATTATCATCCGCATTATCCTCCGCACAGGTATTATATAACATTTTTTGTCAACTTTCAAGCTTATAATACATATTATATCTAATTTTTTATCTTACATTGACTAATTGGGTATAATAATGTATAATAAACAATGTAAAAAAGGATGTGACTATTTAATGAAGAAAGACTTTGACGCTTTAAAAAATATACATAAGATACATATGATTGGTATTGGTGGCGTTAGTATGAGTGGTATTGCATTAATACTAAAAAAAGATGGCTTTGATGTAAGTGGTTCAGACAAAAATTATGGTGATATGATAGATATATTAGAAAAAAACGATATACATGTGTATATTGGCTCTAATGCAGATTTAGTTAAAGATGTAGATGTAGTTGTATATACATCTGCAATAAGTCAACATGATCCAGAATTTGTTAGAGCTAAGAGTCTTGGTATTCCTACATACGAAAGAGCTAAATTTCTAGGACTACTATTAAAAAATTACAAAAGACCAATATGTATATGTGGAACTCATGGAAAAACTACTACTACATCTATGATATCATCTATATTTATAGATGCAAATATGGATCCAAATGTTCAAGTAGGTTCAAAATATGAAAAGCTTAATAATTCAAACTATAGATTAGGAAATTCTGAATATTTTATACTTGAAGCTTGTGAATATGTAGATAGTTTTTTAAACTTTCCTCATCACTGTGCAACAGTACTAAATATAGAAGCTGAACACTTAGATTATTTTTCAGATATTGAAGATATAAAAAAATCATTTAAAAAGTTTATTTTAATGTTACCTGAAAATGGCATATTAGTTATAAACCAAGATGATACACATTGCATGGAAGTATTAGATGATTGCATAGATGATTTACAGAAGAAAAATGTTAGAATATTTAAGTTTTCACTTAGTGATCCAGATGCATATATATATGCTAAAAACTTTAGCTGTAATATAAAAGGATTTTATTCTTTTGATGTAACAGATCCTAGAAATGGAAAAACATATAATTTCTATTTAACTGTACCTGGTATTCATAATGTTTATGATGCACTAGCTGCTATAACAACATCTCAAGCATACGGAATAAAATTTGAGGATATGCAAAAAAGTTTAAGTAAATTCTGTGGTGCTAAAAGAAGATTCGAATTTAAAAAGACAATAGCTCCAAATGTAGAACTTTATGATGATTATGCACACCATCCAACAGAAATTAAAGCAACTCTTGCAGCTGCAAAACAAAAAGAGCATAATAGAATAATTGCTGCTTTCCAACCACATACGTTTTCTAGAACAAAAGAATTACTTACAGACTTTTCTAATGCATTTAAAGACGCAGACGTTGTTTTATTACTAGACATTTATGCAGCAAGAGAAGTAGATGATGGCACAATATCTTCAAATGATATTGTAAAATTAATAAATAAAAATGGAGAAAAAGCATTATATACTAAGACTTTAGAAAAAACAGCACAAAAAATTAAAGAAATAATCCAACCAGGTGATATTGTTCTTTCTATAGGAGCTGGAAATATAACTCACTTAGCTGATTATTTTGATGATATAAACCAAAAAGACAAATAATTAAATTCCAAAGCAAAGCTTTGGAATTTTTTATAATTAATAACTAAATAATTATTATATCTATGATAATTATCTTTTTAAATAAAAAAATGATTTCAAAAATAAACTTTGAAATCATTTAATATTTATATTATGGTGGGCAGGGATGGATTCGAACCATCGTAGGCGAAAGCCAACAGATTTACAGTCTGCCCCCTTTAGCCACTCGGGCACCTACCCTAATATAAATGGTGGGCCTTCAGGGATTCGAACCCCGGACCATTCGGTTATGAGCCGAGTGCTCTGACCAGCTGAGCTAAAGGCCCACATCACTGTGGACAGTTATTATTATAATCTACTTACTATTAAAAGTCAAGCTTTTTTCTTAAAAAAAGCAAGAAAAATACACAAAAAAATCATAGATACTTTTGTTATGTAAATAAGTGTTTAGTTTTATTTTGAAAACAAGTAAAAAATAAAATAAGGCATAAAATTTATGCCTTATACATTAAACCTAAACAAAATTATATCTCCATCCTGTACTACATAATCTTTTCCTTCAAGCCTAACTAATCCCTTTTCCTTTGCAGCATTCATACTACCATATTTTATTAAATCATCATAAGATACAACCTCTGCCTTTATAAATCCTCTTTCAAAATCAGAATGTATTTTTCCAGCGGCCTGAGGTGCTTTAGTTCCCCTTTTTATAGTCCAAGCTCTACACTCTTGTTTACCTGCAGTAAGAAAAGAAATAAGACCTAATAAAGAATAACTTGCTTTTATCAATTTATCTAATCCTGATTCATCAATACCATAATCTTGCATTAATAATTCTTTATCCTCATCTTCTAATTCGGATAAATCCTCTTCCAATTTAGCACATAAAGTTATAACCTCTGCTCCCTCATTTTTAGCATACTCTTTTACTTTTAAAACATTAGGATCATTATCCTTATTTGGTAACTGCTCTTCTGAAACATTAGCTACATATATAACTTTTTTATCTGTTAAGAAAAATGCATCTTTTATTGTATCTCTTTCATCTTCAGTTAATTCCATTGTTCTCACAGGTTTTCCCTCTTCTAAATGTGCTTTTATTCTATTTAATAACTCAAGTTCTGCAATTGCTTTCTTATCTCCAGATTTCGTTAATTTGGTAACTCTATCTATTCTTTTATTTAAAGTCTCAAGATCAGCAAAAATAAGTTCTAAAGATATAGTTTCTATATCGCTTATTGGGTCTATTCTACCATTAACATGAACTATATTCTCATCATTAAAGCATCTAACAACATGTGCTATAGCATCTGTTTCTCTAATATGAGATAAAAATTTATTTCCAAGTCCCTCACCTTTTGATGCTCCCTTTACAAGACCAGCTATATCTACAAATTCTATAGTTGCATATGTAGTTTTTTCTGTATCATACATTTTAGATAATACATCTATTCTTTTATCTGGTACACATACCATACCAACATTTGGTTCTATAGTACAAAAAGGATAATTCGCACTTTCTGCACCTGCTTTTGTTATAGCATTAAAAAGTGTAGATTTTCCAACATTAGGTAATCCAACTATTCCTATCTTCAATTTAAACACTTCCTTTTTACAACTAATATTATATCAAAGAAAAATAACTTGTCAAGAACATTAACAAAAACGTACAATTAACATAAAATATAATGTGGTGATTAAAATGGATATTAAGAAATATTATTTAACAAAAAGTTTAAATACTAGAAGATTAGAAAAAATGAATGAAATAAAATACATCATAATTACTTCATCTAAATATAATGGATTTAGTGCATTAAAAAATAGAAATATAATAGAAAAATTAAAATATAAAGAAGACCGAGAATTCTCTTGTCATTTTATAATAGATACAAATGGCAAAATATTAAATATTATTCCAGAAAAAGAAAAAGCAATATGTACTAGAAATAGCAATTATGATGATAGAAGTATAAGTATAATGCTTACATTAAATAAAAATGGATATTATAACAAAGATGAATTAAATTCACTTTCAAAATTATTAAATCATTTAAAGAAAAAATATAATATAAAAAATGAAAATATATTAACAGAATTTGAAGTTAATTCTTCTAGAAGACCATCTATACTTTGTGATGAGCCCATTTTATTATGGCAAATATGTAATACTAAATAAAATTTAATTCAAATTTCGATATAAAGCAAATACTAAAAAGATTTGAAAACGATATGTTAGTATATTATAATTACCTTACTTTAGGCCTTTTATTAATGAAGTTTTGAATGAGGTTTTAATGAAAAAAACATTGTTACCAACAAATGACTGTGTATTTAAAAGAATATTTGGTAGAATTAGAAATGAAGATATAACACAAGACTTTATTAAAGCAGCAACTAGTATAGAATTTAAAAATATAAATTTAGATGACACCCCTATTCTCGAAAGAGATTTAATAGATAACAAAATGGGAGTGCTAGACGTAAAAGTTCTGGCAGACGATATTAATAATATAGACTTAGAAATACAAGTAGTTAAAAGTGTGCATATATAGCGGATAGAATACTCTGGTACTGGGCAAAAATGTACTCAAAATCAGTAAAATCTGGATATGGATATGATACATCAAAAAAAGCTATATGTATATTAATAGCAGATTTTAAAATAGATAGTTTAAAAGAAATACCAGAACTATACTATGGATATATCGATGGCATTAGAGAAGGAGAAAATAAAAGAAACAAAGAAATTGCTAATAGGATGCTAAAAAAGAATATGAGCATTGAAGATATAATAGAAATAACTCAATTAACAAAAGAAGAAATACAAAAACTAAATTAAAAAAATGACACTATATTTTATATAGTGTCTATTTTTTATTTGCTTTACCTTCATCTTTTTCTTTTTTTATTTTAGTAATATTTGTTAATTCTTCTACTTTTACTTTTTGTTCATCAATTGATGTCAAATTACTCAATGGAAATATAAAATCATATTTTTCCATATTAGGATTATTAGCATCTTTTCTTTCTATTTCTAATTCATATTCAATATTTCTTTTTCTATCATTTTTTGACATAATATCACCTCAAATATAGTATCTGTAACCTGAATAATTTAATACATAAATAAAACTATTTCAAATATAAAAAAAGCACTTTAAGTATCAAATATAATTGTACTTAAAGTGTTTAAAATACATTAATTCAAATAATCAGATAAATCAAGCTCTTCCCAATCATTTTCATCCATCTCTACCATATTAGTATCAGAATTATACTCTTTGAAGTTATACTTTGAATTCTTATTAACATATAACTGATCATTTTCTTTATATAAACAAACTATATATATATTTCCGACTTCAACATCTGAAATGTAATAACTTTCATAGTAATTTATTTTTATATTTTCGCTATCATTAGCTCCAATTTCTATTTCATTATACGGTAAATTTGAATTTTTTAATTCTGCTACAGTCCATACTCCACCAGGAACCCAAAATTCTATTTCTTCAGCGTTTTCTCCTTTGTAACAATTTATAACTTTTGCTTTTACTTTAGTTATTGGATAACTGTAATTATCATCCACATTGTACTTTGTAGAATATTGCTCTATTTTTTCGATCTCAACAGAATAAATATTTATTTTTTCAAAATATTTTCCAAAGCCATAAGCACTATTATTAATACTAATTTCTTTGCTATAAGTTGGTAATATTATATTATGCTCTTCATTATCTGCTTGAACAACTGTGTTTTGATTGCTATTTTTATTACTATTAATC
>CALXBV010000071.1 GCA_944386635.1 uncultured Clostridia bacterium | reverse complement strand
AGGGCACATATGATGGTATGTTGTATATTAAGGTGGTTATTATTTTGTATATATTATATTATGTTGATATAATCGTACATTCCTTATATACAGGTATGTGCGTTTTTTTATAATTATTTATTCTTGTATGCAGAAAGGAGAAATATTTATGTATAAAAAAGTTGAACTAAAAGATGGGTTTGTTGGAATGGAACATGAAGTTGCTGATATTTGGAAAGAGAAAAATATTATAAAAAAGAATTTCGACATGAATAAGGGTAAAAGATATTTTACTTTTTATGATGGACCTCCAACAGCAAATGGAATGCCTCATGCAGGACATATTTTGACCAGGGTTATGAAAGATATAATTCCTAGGTATAAAGTTATGAAAGGATACCGAGTAATAAGAAAAGCAGGCTGGGATACTCATGGTTTACCAGTTGAATTAGAGATAGAAAAAGAGCTAGGAATATCTGGAAAAGAACAAATTGAAAAATATGGCGTAGAAAAATTCGTTCAAAAATGTAAAGAAAGTGTATTTAAATATGTTCACGAATGGGAAGAAATGACCAATAAAGTTGGATATTGGGTAGATATGGACTCACCATATGTAACATATCATAATGACTATATTGAATCTGTTTGGTGGGCTTTAAAAGAGTTATGGAATAAAGGACTATTATATGAAGGACATAAAGTTATGCCATATTGTCCAAGATGTGGAACTGCATTATCTTCTCATGAGGTAGCACAAGGATATAAAGATGTAAAAGATTTGACTTGTATAGCTAAATTTAAATTAAAAGATGAAGATAAATATGTACTTGCTTGGACAACTACTCCATGGACTTTACCATCAAATCTTGCTTTATGTGTAAATAAAGCTTATGATTATTGTGATGTTAAAGTAAAAGTAGATGAAGATAAGTATGAAGTATATATAATAGCAAAAGATTTAGTAGATACTGTATTAAAAGATAAAGAATATGAAGTATTAAAAGAATATAAGGGAAGCGAACTTTTAGGTAAAAAGTATGAACAACTAATGCCATTTGCTAAAGTAGATGGAAAAGCATTTGTAATAATTCATGGAGATTATGTGTCACTAAATGAAGGTACAGGAATAGTACATATAGCACCAGCTTATGGTGAGGATGATAGTCTTGTATCAAAGCAAAATGGAATTGCATTTGTAAATTTAGTAGATAAAGAAGGAAAATTTGTAGATGAAGTTGAGCCTTGGAAAGGCAGATTTGTTAGAGACTGCGATGTAGATATTTGCAAATGGTTAGAAGATGAAAATAAATTGTTCTCAAAAGAAAGACATGTTCATTCATATCCACATTGTTGGAGATGTGATACACCACTTCTATATTATCCAAAAGAAAGTTGGTTTGTAGCAATGAGTACTTTAAGGGATGAATTGGTTGCAAACAATGATAAGGTTAATTGGTATCCTGAAAATATTAAAAAAGGTAGATTTGGTAATTTCTTGGAGAATGTGATTGACTGGGGAATTTCAAGAGATAGATATTGGGGAACTCCACTTCCAATTTGGACTTGTGAAGATGAAAATTGTGGACATAGAGAGTGTATAGGAAGTATACAAGAATTAAAAGAAAAAGGAATAGATGTTCCAGATGATATAGAATTACATAAGCCATATATAGATAATGTATATTTAAAATGTCCAAAATGTGGAAAAAAGATGAAAAGAGCAAAAGAAGTTATTGATTGTTGGTTTGATTCTGGTTCAATGCCTTTTGCACAATGGCATTATCCATTTGAAAATCAGGAGATATTTAAAAATAATTTTCCTGCACAGTATATAAGTGAAGCTGTAGACCAAACAAGAGGATGGTTTTATACTTTGGCAGCACTTGGTACAGCTCTATTTAATAAAATACCATTTGAAAATTGTATTGTCTTAGGCCTTGTTTTAGATGGAAATGGACAGAAAATGTCTAAATCTAAAAAGAATGGTGTTGATCCATTAGTATTATTGAATACTGTTGGAGCTGATGCTACTAGATGGTATTTCTATACAGAAAGTGCACCATGGATCTCATCTCGCTTATCTATTGAAAATGTAAAAGAAAGTCAAAGAGGTTTTCTAAGTACATTATGGAATGTATATTCATTCTATGTTTTATATGCACAAATAGATAACTTTAATCCATTAGATTACAAAGATTTTAAGTCAGATAATGTAATGGATAAATGGATAATATCTAAATTAAATACACTTGTAAAATCTGTAGATGAAAAATTAGCAAGTTATGATGTAACTAATGCTGGATATTATATTGAAGATTTTACAGATGAATTATCTAATTGGTATGTAAGAAGAAATAGAGAAAGATTTTGGGCACAAGGTTTAACTGATGATAAGATAGGCGCATATGTTACTTTATATAGAGTATTAACAACATTAATAAAAGTAGCAGCTCCATTTGTACCATTTATCACAGATGAAATTTACCAAAATTTAGTCTATGGATTAGATAATACAGCTCCTGAGAGTGTACATTTGTGTTATTGGCCAGAGGTAAATGAAAATGAAGTTGATGCTAAATTAGAAAAAGAAATGGATTTAGCATATAAGATAGTAAAACTTGGAAGAAGTGCAAGAAATTCTGAAAATATTAAAAATAGACAACCATTGTCTAAAATGTTAATATCAGTTGATACACTACCAGAATACTATGGTAATATAGTAAAAGATGAGTTAAATGTAAAAGAAGTAGTTCTTGGAGCAGATATGTCTGAGTATGTAAATTTTGAGATAAAACCTAATTTACCAGTACTAGGAAAGGAGTATGGAAAATTTATTCCAAAAATAAGACAAGAACTTGCTAAGATGAATCAAATGGATTTAGCAAATAAGGTTAAATCTGGAAAAGTAGAAACAATATTAATAGATGATACTGAGATACCATTAGATTCTAATAACTTATTAATTACTATGCAAGGAAAAGAAGGATTTGCTTTTGCAGGAGAAGGAGAAGTTGGAGTTGTACTTGATACAACTATTACACCAGAATTAAAAGAAGAAGGATACTTAAGAGAAATATTATCTAAAGTTCAAAATATGAGAAAAGATAAAGGATTTGAAGTATTAGATAAAATTAATTTATATGTATCTGGAAATGATATGCTAGAAGAAGTTGTTAGAAAGTATGCAGATGATATAAAACATGAGACTTTAGCTTTAAATATTGAATATAATAAAGATAGAGATACTTATACTGATACTAATATTAACGGTGAACATATAAATATAGATGTAGAAGTTGTAAAATAGAAAAATAGCGCTTATATTTTTATATAGGCGCTATTTTTATAATAATTTGATTTAAATAGTATTAGTTTTGTGTTGAGAAATTTAATATAATATGATATTCTAAAATTAGAGGTGAATATAATGAGAAAACATATACCAGCACTTACATTATTTTTACTTTTAATTATAGCGATTGTTGCATGTGGATTTTGTATTAATACAATATTAAAAAGAGATGATAGTATAACACAATTAGCTGCTCAATTAGAGCAAGAAAAAGTAAATTATGATAATTTAGAAAAAGAATATAATGACTTTAAAAATGAAGCTAATAAGGAAGAATCTATTTTACCTGCCAAAGTCGATCCAGAAAGTATGTCATATAATACAGAGCAATACAGAAGAACATCACTGTTATATGATTCTTTGTCCGGAATTGATGTTTTTGTAAATGATAATAAATTTACTATTCGCACAAATGATTATGCAGAGACTTTCTTTTATTATAATGGAGATCCGATAGTGTACGAATCAGATACTTTAGATGAAGATGTGGTTCAAGTGATGATTTGTGGATATGGTAGCTCATGTAAAGTGCTATTTCTTATGGAGGATGGTACAATAAGATTTATAGAAGGAAGTAATATAATAAAAGGGGATTTTACACTTAATAATGTAGATGATTTAAAAGATGTAGTAAGATTACAAAAATCAGTGTTCTTAAGAAATAATGGGGGAATGACTGTGATGCCTATTGCAGTTATGTCAGATAATTCTTCTAAAGTTATAGAGTAATAAAATAAGTATAGTATTTGTAATAAGGTATAGCATTTGCTATACTTTTTTTACTTATTATGATAAAATATAATAACACTTGAGGAGGAAATTATGGATAAGAAAAATAAAATTGTAATGGTGGTATGTATAATTATAATAGTATTAGCTATAGGTATTGCAATAGCTTATGCTTTAATAAATAGTAATATATTAATTTAGCTAATAGAGGAGGTTAATATATGAATGATTTAGATGATATTGTAAATAGTGAAGCTACTATAGAGCAGATATGTAAGTATGTGTCTGATCACAATATTAACAAGAAAAGTATAATTGCAAATGCTAATTTTAAGGAAAAATTATACAAAGAATTAAGTGAAAATGGATTTTCTTATTCTTGTATTAGAAAAGTAGTTGAAACTTTTGGTACGGATGAATGTATAAAAAATATTGATGTTGATAGAATTAAAGGCTTGAAATCAGCATATAGATATTTAATTACCTTATCTGAATATAATGGAAGTGAAGAACTCTTAAAAAAGGTAGTCAATGATAATAGCTATTATGATTATTTTTTCAAGAATATAAATAATTGCTATTCATGTGTTGAGAATGCAAATTATGATGATATTAAAAAGATTATAGATAAAATTAGTAATGAGCCTGAAAAGTACGATAATTTAGATTATTTTTTTAGAGGAATTAATAATGATTCAAAGAAAAAATTGCTAAAAGAAGATTTAAAATATGATATTACAAAAGAAATTGTATCTTTATCAAATTCAAAAATTCAGCAGGAATTTATAAATAATGATCCAAGAGCTCTATTTATGTGTAAAGACTTTGATATTTTAAAAATGTCTAAAAATGGTATACATTTTCCCAATGATATAATGAGGCAAGACTATTTCTTTGAAAAACTAAAGGTAGATAATTTTGTTGATTTTAGAAGAAATATAAATGTCTTATATAGAAATAACTATTCAAGTATTATTCAAAGAAAAGTAGATAAGTATAGAGAAGGTATAATAAATTCTTATGATAAAGAAAAAGGAATATTTAAAGATTATGATATAAAAACACAAGACCAAGTAGATAAGCTATATGAAAATAATAAGAGTTATATATTAGATGGTGATACAAAATATAATATATTAAAAAATATAGGGGATAAAGAAAAATTAGAAAATTACTTAAAAAGTAGAACCAGTGAAAAATTATCTGAAGTAATAGTTGATTCTTTATTTAATGATACAAAGAAAAACGTAAATATTAATATAAATGAAATGCTAAGATATAATAATCATTTAGATGATGATAAAAAGGTATTAGATAATAATAAGGTTGATTTTTATAATATCATAAAAAAATTGAGTAGTATTTCAAATGATAAAAAAATCGAACTGTATGAGAATCTAAAGAATAAAGATATAATGTCAGACTTTTATAATGATATTTCTATATTAAGGAAAATGTCATATAAAGAAATAAGTGAAAGCCTATTTAAAACTGAAGAAAATGTTGAAGATTTTTGTGTTGAAGCAAGTGAAAAGAATAATTTGAAAGTATATAAATTAGAAGGTAAGCCTTTTAATATGCTTGTAAGAGCATTGAATATGGAGTATCATGAAAAGACAAATAGTTCAGAGTCTTGTTATTCACTTATTTCAAATAAAAATTTGAATGTATTTGAAAATGGAAGAGTTTCATATTTATATGGTTATGACAAATTAGATCCTAATAGAATTATTAACGTTTTTGAGGGCGACTCTTATACAATGGATGATCAAAACTTAACCAATAGAGCAAATAGAATAATGAGTCCTGATGAGATAGCAGAATCGAGTCCATCTTTTAGCGAGATAAATATAAAAAATGAATTAAATGAAGATTATGATGGAAAAGAAGATAATTGTAAGTATAAAGAAATGAGACCAACGTATCTTGTTTCAATGAAAGAAATTACAAAAGAACAAATTGATGAGAGTAAAAGACTCGGCATACCTATAGTAATGATAGATAAAGAAAGATATAAAACACAAGATATTAAACAAATAGAAGAGGATCAATATGATTTAAATATTAACTAATATTAAATTTATATATTAATATCACTAAATATGCATTAGTTCATAAAATAAAATAGGATGTGATTTTTATGAATGAATATATATATGTGGATAATAGCTCTACTACAAAATTAAATGAAACTGTATTATATAAGATGCTACCATATCTAAAAGAAAATTATGGTAATGCATCTACGACATATAATTTAGGTAAAATATCAAAAAGGGCAATAGAGGAGAGCAGAAAAAAGATTGCTAAATGTATAAATGCAGATCCTGAAGAAATATATTTTACTGCATCTGGTACTGAATCAGATAATATTGCTATACAAGGTATAGCTCATAGGTATATGTATAAAGGTAAGCATATTATAACATCTAATATTGAACATTTAGCTGTTTTAAATACATGCAAGAAACTTGAAATGGAAGGTTTTGATATAACTTACATTAAAGCTGATAGAAATGGTATAATTGATGTAAAAAAAGTTAAAGAGGCAATAAGAAATGATACTATATTAATATCAATTATGTATGTTAATAATGAAATTGGAACTATACAAAATATAGATGAAATTGCAAAAATTGCAAAAGAAAAAAATATAATATTTCATACTGATGCAGTACAAGCAATGCCACATTTAAAAATAGATGTAGCAAATATAGATGCTCTTACAATGTCTGCACATAAGTTCAATGGTCCAAAGGGAGTAGGAGCTTTATATTTAAAAAATAATATAAGTATAGATAATTTATTTTGTGGTGGTCATCAAGAAAGAGGCCTTAGGCCTGGAACTGAAAACGTTGCGGGAATTGTAGGAATGGCAGAGGCTCTAGATATTACTGTTAAGAATTTAGATGCTTGCAATGAAAAAGAGAAAACATTAAGAGATTATTTATATAATAGACTAAATTCTGAAATAAAAGGTATTAGTATAAATGGAGATAATACTTATAGGATAAATAGTAATTTAAATATTAGTATTGATGGAGTTGATTCTTCAGAACTTATGGTATTTTTAGATATGAGTGGAATATGTGCCTCTGGTGGAAGTGCGTGTAATTCAAGTACTAAAGAATTATCTTATGTTTTAAAAGCAATTGGTCAGGAAAACACAGCTCTTAGAATAACACTTTCTTCAGAAAATACAATGTATGAAATGGATAAGATAGTGTACATTTTAAAAAGAAGTGTAAATATTATTAGAAGTAAAAAAAATAATTAAAAAGTGGGGCTATTCCCCACTTTTTTAATTATTTTGATTTTGATTGCAAAACTATTACTATAATAAAACAAATTTATGTAAATTTTTATACATAAACTTACTTTATATAATGCACTATGTAACGATAGAGTTAAATTAAAATAACTTTTTTGTAACAAAAATTCATTTAGATTTTTGACTAATTAAGTAAACTAATGTAGATAAAAGTAGCTTGTTTTTTAATATTTTTTATTTAAAACTATTGATTTTTATTTTTATTTATAATAGAATAAATGTGAAGTGGTATATAGTGGTAACGTGTGGAAAAGAGGTGTACAAAATGTTGTTAGGTGAATATAGACATAATGTAGATACTAAGGGAAGAGTAAGTGTACCATCAAAATTTAGAGAAGATTTAGGACAATCATTTGTAGTTACTAAAGGCTTAGATAATTGTCTATATCTATATTCTAAAAGCGAGTGGCAAACATTTGAAAACAAGCTCAAGGAGTTACCTATAACAAATCAGGATGCAAGAAGTTTTGTAAGATTCTTTTTTGCTGGTGCAGCAGAATGTGAAGTAGATAAACAAGGAAGAATTAATATACCACAAAATTTAAGAGAATATGCTAATATACAAAAAGATGTAGTAATAGTTGGAGTTTCAACACGAGTAGAAATATGGAGTAGTGATAATTGGAATAAATATACAAATTCAGATTCTCTTGATGTTTCAAAAATAGCATCTCAAATGTCTAATTTAGGCATTTAGGATATATACAAAAGATTTAAAAATGCACTAAAGATAAAAAGTAAATGTACAAAAGATAAAAGTATTTAAATAAAACTGTAATTTAAACGAGGTAAAAATGGAATTTAAACATAGATCGGTATTATTAAATGAATGTATAGAAAATTTAAATATAAAGGAAAATGGTATATATGTTGATGGCACGCTTGGTGGCGGTGGACACTCATATTATATATTGAAAAAATTAAACAACACTGGCATGTTAATTGGAATAGATCGTGATATGGATGCTATAAATGCAGCAAGTGAAAAATTAAAAGAGTTTAAAAATTTTAAAGCTATCCATGATAATCATGCAAATATTATTAATATATTAAATGAATTAAAAATATATCATGTAGATGGAATATTATTAGATCTTGGTGTATCTTCATATCAATTAGATGAAGCCGATAGAGGTTTTAGTTACATGCATGATGCAAAGCTAGATATGAGAATGAATAGAGAAGATAAGCTTAGTGCATATGAAGTCGTAAATGGTTATGATGAAGATAAGTTATATAGAATCTTTTTAAATTATGGTGAGGAAAGATACTCGAAACAAATAGCAAAGAAAATATGCCAGGCACGAGAACAAAAAAAGATTGAAACTACTTTTGAACTTGTAGATATTATAAAAAGTGCTATGCCTGCAAGAGCTTTAAATGAAAAGCAGCATCCTGCAAAAAGAGTATTTCAGGCTATAAGAATAGAAGTAAATCAAGAATTAGAAAAACTTAAACAAGCAGTAATGGATAGCATTTTATCTTTAAATGATGGTGGAAGACTTGCGATTATAACATTTCATTCTCTAGAAGATAAAATTGTAAAACATGCTTATGAGGAGATGGAGGGCAGGTGTACATGTCCAAAAGATTTTCCTGTATGCGTTTGTAATTATAAATCATATGGAAGAATAGTTAATAAAAAGCCTATAGTTTCAACTGAAGAGGAATTAAAAGAAAATCCTAGAGCAAGGAGTGCTAAGCTTAGGGTGTTTGAGAGAATAGTAAAATAATAGATGTAAAATAAATGTAGTATTTTATGTAGTAATAGTAATGGTATTTTATAGAAAAAGAGGTGAAAAGTATAGATGCCAGCTAGAAGAATTAATAGTCAGTATTATCAAGACGGTTCTGCAGCAAGACAAATAGTACCTGATGATATACCAAAAAGAAAAACTAATACTACTATAAAAAGAAATGTATCTAAGAAAAACTATGCAAGAGCACAGCAAGTGCAAAGAAGAAAAAATGCTTCTATGGTAGCATTCATACTTTGTGGCTTTACAATGTCTGTGATTATTACTTATAGGTTTGGACTAATTAACGAGAAAAATCTTATGGTTCAGAAATTAGAAAAAGACTTAGAAGTTGTATCCTCGCAAGCATCTACAGCTCAGATAGAGGTAGATCAAAATACAGATTTAAATTCTATTGAAGCATATGCTAAACAGCAGTTGGGAATGCAAAAAGCTGATAGTAGTCAAACTGTATATATAGATACTTCACAGGAGTTAAACAAAGTACAAGTAAATCAAGAAGCTTCTATTATTGAGAAAATTATTAACTATATAAAAGGAATATTTTTGTAAAATTATGAATAACCAAGACAAATTTTAAGTATTATGTAGTAGGGCTTTTGTTTGTCTTGGTTATTATCTTTGAAAAGAGGTGAGAGTGTGTCATATGTTAGTGTAAATAGTCAAAAAAGAGTACTTATAATGATGATAGCATGCATTAGTGTAGCTGTTTTATTAATAGTTAGGCTATTATATATACAAATAGTAAAAACAGACTATTATTCTCAAAAAGCCTATGCTCAACAAACAAGAAGTAAAAGTGTAGAGCCTAAAAGGGGAACTATATATGATGCGACTGGTGAAAGAATACTTGCACAAAGTATATCTACTAATATAGTAACTGCAGTACCTAATAGTGTATCTAAAGATAATAAAGAAGATATTGCTACCAATATTGCTGAAATTTTAGGAGAAGATAAAGACGAGATATTAACAAAATTACAAAAAAATGTTTCTAGTGTAACTTTAGCAACAAAAGTTGATCAAGAAACAGCTCAAAAGTTGTTAGAATATATAGATGGAAATGATATAACAGGAATAAGTGTAGACGAAGATATGCTAAGAATATATCCTTATGGCACATTGTTGTCTCATGTATTAGGATTTGTAGGTACAGATAATCAAGGACTCGCAGGAGTAGAATCATACTATGATGAAGATTTATCTGGTACACCAGGAAAGATTGTAGCAAGTTTTGATGGTAGCGGAAGAGAGACACCTTTTACGCAAGAACAATACATAGCAGCAGAAGATGGAAAAGACATTGTACTTACAGTTGATGCTACAATACAATCAATTGTAGAGAAGTATTTGAGTAAGGCTGTTGAAGAAAATATAGCTGAATATGGTAGTATAGTTATAATGAGACCATCAACAGGTGAAGTACTTGCAATGGCAAATTATCCAACATTTGATCCTAATGATCCATTTACACCAAATACAGATGAATTAAAATCCCAATGGGATTCTATGACTACTGCTCAAAAAAGTGATGCTTTAAATCAAATGTGGAGAAATAAGGCAATATCAGATACTCAAGAGCCAGGTTCTACATTTAAACTTATTACTGCTACTGCGGCCCTTGAAGAGAATATAGTAAATATAGACGATAAAGTATTTTATTGTGCTGGACAAATGAATGTTGGAACTTGGACTATAAAATGTTGGAGATATTATAATCCTCATGGAAGTGAATCATTAAGAGAGGGAATTATGAATTCATGTAATCCTGTATTCATGCAAGTATCTCAAAAAATGGGAATACCAGCATTTATGAAATACATTAGAGCATTTAATTTAGATTCAAAGACAGGAATTGATCTACCAGGTGAAGCTACTGGTATAATGCATAATGAGTCAACTATGACAGATGTAGATTTAGCTACTTCTTCATTTGGTCAGACTATACAGATAACAACATTACAAACCGCAGTAAATTATTGTGCGGTGGCAAATGGTGGATATTTAGTAAAGCCATACGTTGTAAAGGAAATAAAGAGTAGTTCAGGAAATTATGATGAGCAAATAGAATCAAAAGTTTTAAAACAAATAATGTCTGAGCAAACAGCATCAGATATAATGAGTGCTCTTGTTGATACAGTTAATTTTGGAACAGCGAAATCTGCTAAAATTTCAGATTATCAGATTGCTGGAAAAACAGCTACAGGTGAAAATGGAAGAGGAGATAATACAAAATATTTGGCAGGATTTGTGGGAATAGGTCCGGCAAGTAATCCAGAAATAGTAGTTGTAATGAATTTATATGATCCTAAGGGCCCATCTGGTCATGGTGGTGCTACAATTTGTGGTCCAGTTGTTAGTTCTATAATAGATGAAGTATTAAAATATATGGACATTCAAACAGACTATACTGTAGAAGAGACAGAAAGTAATGAGGTAGTAATACCTAACATAATTGGCAAAACTTTTGATGAAGCAAAAAGTATAGTAGAAGAAAGTGGATTTACTCTAAATACAGCTTCAGAGCTTTCAGGTGATACAATTATAACTAATCAAGTTCCTAAAAGTGGCGCTTCTTTAGTAGCGGGTTCTAGTATAATGGTGTATAGAGAAGGAGAAGATGTACAAAAGGTGAGTGTTCCTGATGTTAGAAACTTAAGTAGTGCACAAGCTACTGCGGCATTTAGAAGTGTAGGTCTTAATGTAAGAGTGGAAGGAACAGGATATGTACTGACGCAGGATGTTACACCGCAAGAAGAAATTGAAAAAGGCTCCATCGTTACTATAAAGTGTGTAGACGATTTAAGTGAGCTACCATAATTAATTTGCAACTGTAACATAAGTATGATATAATAATTAATCAGAATGGAGGCTTATTATGCTTTTACAATATTTAATAGAAAATTTAACAAATGTTAAAGTTAGTGGAAATACAAATATAGAAATAAATAAAATTGAGTATAATTCTAAAAAAATTACCAAAGGTGATATATTTGTTGCAATAAATGGATATAAAGAAGATGGTAATAAATATGTGGAGGAAGCAATAGACAAAGGTGCTGTTGCGATAGTTACACAAGAAGAAATTGAAAAAAAAGATGAAATTACATATATTGAGGTAGAAGATTCAAGAATTACGCTTGCTATAATGGCTGCAACATATTATGGAAATCCTGCTAGAAAATTAAAAATAATTGGTATTACTGGAACTAAAGGTAAGACTACTACAGCCTATATGATAAGAGATATAATGCTTGCATCAGGTAAAAAAATCGGAATGATTGGAACTATATGTAATACATATGCAAATAAAGTTGAAGAATCTAGTAGAACATCACCAGAATCATTAGATTTACAAGCACTACTTGCGAGAATGGTAGATGCGGGAATGGAATATGTGGTAATGGAAGTTTCATCTCATGCTTTAGAATTAAATAGAGTATATGGGATAAAATTTATAGTTGGTGTGTTTACAAATTTATCAGAAGATCATTTAGATTTTCATAAGACAATGGATGAGTATTTAAAAGCTAAAGCTAAATTATTTGAAGTATCAGATTTTGCAATTATTAATGGTGATGATATATATGCTCCAAAACTTATGAAAATGATACATACAAAGGTGGCTACATTTGGACTTGATAATGATGTAGATTTAACTGCAACAGATGTAAGAGTTAATCCATCTTTTGTTGAATTTAAGATGTATATTAATAAAATGTTGGAAACAATAAGAATAAATATACCTGGTAGATTTACTGTATATAATGCATTAGCTGCTATTGGAGTTTGTAGTTTATTTGGAGCTCAGATGGACTCAATACTTGCTGCTTTAGCTGCTGTAAAAGTTCCTGGTAGAAATGAAGTTATAGATTTGAATAAGACATTTACAGTTATAATAGATTATGCACATACACCATCAAGTCTTGAAGCAATACTATCATCTGCAAAAAAATATACAAGAGGAAGAGTAATTTGTGTATTTGGATGTGGAGGAGATAGAGATAAAGCTAAAAGGGCAATGATGGGAGAAGTTGCTGGTAGACTTGCGGATTTTACGGTTATAACATCAGATAACCCTAGAAATGAAAAACCTTTAGAGATAATAAAGGATATAGAAAGTGGAATAAAACAGACAAGAGGATTATATAAATCGATAGAAAATAGACGTCAAGCAATAAAATTTGCAATGAGAATTGCTTGGAAAAGTGATGTAATTATAATAGCTGGAAAAGGTCATGAAACATATCAAGAGGTTGAAAAAAACAAAAAATTACATTTTGATGATAGAGAAGTTGTAAGAGAAATAGCAAAAGAAATGCCAGATAAAAATATTCAATAAACAAGGAGAAAGAGATGAACATACAAACAATTTTATTATTTGTATCTTTTATTGCAACAATAATACTTGGAATGATTGTTGTACCGATACTAAGAAAGAAACATTTGGGATCTTCCGAAAGAGAGGATGGACCAAAATCGCATTTAAAAAAAAGTGGAACACCTATTATGGGAGGAATAATTATAATATTAGTAGTAACATGCATTTTAGCATTCTACTTAAAAGATTATCCTGTTTTAGTATTGCCTATGATTGCAATTTTAGGATTTGGAGTTATAGGTTTTATAGATGATTTTAAAAAGCTAGTATTAAAAGATCCAGAAGGAATATCTCCTAAAATGAAGATGCTCGGATTACTCATAATAACTGCAATAATAATAGGATTATACTTGTTTGTTTTTGACTTAGGTACAACTATCATAATACCTTTTGTGGATCAGCCTATATCTTTAGGAGTTCCATTATTTATAATATTTGCAGCATTTATTTTACTTGGTACAACAAATGCTGTAAATTTAACTGATGGATTAGATGGTTTAGCAACTGGTGTTGTAGCTATAATAATGACATTTTTTACATTAGCTGCATTAAAACAACAAAATACAAGTATGGTAATTTTTGCTGCTAGTACTGTTGGAAGCTGTATTGGATTTTTGCTATTTAATATACATCCTGCAAAAGTATTTATGGGAGATACAGGTTCACTTGCTTTAGGTGGAGCACTTGCAGTTATTGCTTTAATATTAAAGATGCCATTATATTTAGCAGTTGTAGCATTTGTATGTATTGTAGATACTGTATCTGTAATATTACAAGTATTATATTTTAAAGCTACAAAAGGAAAAAGATTATTTAAAATGGCACCATTCCATCATCATTTAGAATTAAGTGGATACAAAGAAACAACAGTTGTTATGATATTTTGGATTATAACCGTAATATGCTGTGTGATAGCATATTTCATTTAAAAAGTAGGGGTTTTTGAATGAAAAAAGAAGTTGATAATATGAAAAAAACAAGTGGAAATATGGACTTTGGAATGTTTGTTATAACTATAATATTGTTATGTATAGGTCTTGTTATGGTTGCATCTGCAAGTTCATATCATTCACTTATATACTATGGAAATAGTAATGAGCTATTTAATAAGCAATTAGTTTTTGCAATAATTGGTGTTATAGCTATGATTATTATTTCTAGAATCGATTATAGAAAATATAAAAAATGGAGTTATTTAGCTTTTATTATAGCTTCCATACTATTACTATTAGTAATTACACCTTTAGGTGTTACTAGAAATGGAGCACAAAGATGGCTTGGCATTGGTGAGACATTTCAGTTTCAGCCATCTGAAATAATGAAACCTGTTTTAGTTTTGGCAATTGCTACATATTTATCTAGAAATGTAAAAAAATTAAATAATATAAAAGGATATATTGTTCCAATTATAATGTTACTAATAGTGGTATTACTAATGTATCTGCAAAAACATATGAGTGGTATGCTAGTATTAATTGTTGCTGCTGTATCAGTAATATTTGCTAGTGGAATAAAACTAAAATTTAGAGCTATTGCAGCAGGTGTTTTAGTAATAGGAATGGTAGGAGTAGCTTTTGTAATGGCTGAAGACTTTAGATTACAAAGAATACTTGCTTTTATGAATCCAGAAGAAAATTTACAAGATGATAACTGGCAGGCTGCACAAAGCTTGTATGCTATAGGATCTGGAGGACTTTTTGGAAGAGGTTTGGGGCAAAGTAGGCAAAAGTATCTTTGGTTGCCAGAAGCACAAAATGACTTTATTTTTTCAATACTTGGCGAAGAATTAGGTTTTGTCGGAACTACAGTAGTAGTATGTTTATTTGGATTTTTTATATATAAGGGATATAAAATTGCAATGACTTGCAAAGATTTCTATGGATCTTTAATTGCTGCGGGTATTACAAGTGTATTTGCAATTCAAATATTAATCAATATAGCTGTTGTAACATGTAGTATGCCAGTTACTGGTATGCCTTTACCATTTTTTAGTTATGGTGGTACATCATTATTTATAAATTTATGCTCTATGGGGATAATTTTAAATATATCTAAAAATTGTAATAAGACAAAAGAACAATAGAAGGGAAGTATTTTATGAGAGTAATTTTTGCATGTGCGGGTACAGGTGGACATATAAATCCGGCTATTGCAATGGCAAATATTGTATTAAAGCATGAGCCTGAAAGTAAAATATTATTTATAGGAACAGAAACAGGACTTGAAAATAAGCTAGTAAAAAATGCTGGATATGATATAAAACATATTAGAACAGGAAAAATATTAAGAGAACTTACTGTAAAAAATATAACTGCACTAATAAATGCATATAAGGGTATCTTTGATTCTAAAAAGATTTTAAAAGAATTTAAACCAGATATTGTTATTGGTACAGGAGGATATATATGTGGACCGGTTATGAAGGCAGCAAAAAGTTTAAAGATACCATACATATTGCATGAGAGTAATGCATTTCCTGGAGTATCAGTTAAGCTTCTAGCTAAGGACGCTAAGTGTGTAATGCTTGGATTTGAAGATGCTAAAAAGAGATTAAATCCAAAAGCAAATACTGTATATACAGGAACTCCTGCTAAATTTAATGAGCAGGATATAGAAAATTTAGATAAAGATGAATGCTTAAAAGCACTTGGACTTGAGAATGTAAATAAAAAGATAGTATTGGTTACTTGTGGAAGTCAAGGTGCAAAAAGAATAAATGAAGTTGTTCTTAACATGATAAAGAAATATCATAATGAAGAAGTTTACTATATATTAGTTACGGGAGATAAGAATTATGATGAGATTATAAATATTAAAAATAAAATACAAAAAGATATAAAAATAGATTTGGATAAATATATAAAGATAGAAAAATTTATTTTTAAAATGGATGAGATGTATAAAGTAGCAGATTTATGTATAACAAGGGCTGGAGCTATGACAATTAGTGAACTTGCTCTTGCACATAAGCCATCTATTTTAATTCCTCTTCCTACAGCAGCCGAAAATCATCAATTCTTTAATGCAAAGGTATTAGAAAATGTTGGGGCTGCAAAGATAATAGAACAAAAAGATCTAACAGAGGATACATTAAATAATGCTGTATTAGATATAGTTAAAGATAATAATAAGTTAAATATAATGGGAGAAAATGCTAAAAAAGTAATTGTAAAAAATGTTGAAGAAAAGATATATAATTGTATAAAATTGAAGTAGGTGATGATATTGAAGAAAAATGGGACAAGTACAAAAAATAATAAAAATATGAAAATACAAAGAAGTAGTACTGGTCCTTTAAGTACTACTTCAAAAAATACAAGGATTAATAATAACGTACATAAAATTCAACAAAATAGAAATAACAGCAATAATATTAAATTAAATAAATCGTCTAGAAATATAGAAAACAATATAAATCAAGAAAATATAGAAAATAAAAATGTAAAAAAGAAAAGAATAAAATCATCTACAATATTAAAAACTATATTTCTACTTGGAATTATTATAGTTTTTATATACTTACTATTTAACTTAGATACATTTAATTTAAAAGATATAAAGGTTGAGGGAAATACTAAATACACAGATGAAGAAATAATTGAAAAATCAAACTTATCAATAGGTGAAAATGTGTTTAAACAATTGTTAAGTATTCATAATAAAAATATCGATTTATCATATATAGCTCAAAGTAATTTTCATTATTCTATACCAGATACAATAGTTATAGAGGTAGAAGAGAGATATCCTATGTATATTGCTTTAGATAATAATACTGGAAAATATTATAAAATAGATAATGAAGGATATTTACTTGAGGAGTGTGATTTATCTTCTAAACAGGATGAGCTTTTAATAGAAGGATTAACTTTTGATGAAAATATAAAATTCGGAGAGAAAATAAATGATGTTTATTTAGAAAAATTAGATGTATATAACACAATAAAAAAAGAATTTGAAAAATTCAAAATAGAAGGAAGTATAACTAAGGTTAATTTTTCTAATTCCTTGACAATAATTACCTTAGATGATAAACTTAATATAGTATTTGCAAATGATTCAAATTTAAGTTATAAGGTATCATTTTTAAAAGGGATTATGCAAAAAAATGAAAATAATATGGAAGGAACAATAGACATGAGTGTAGATAATCCTGTCTATTCAGAATATGATTAAGGAGTGATTTTTTTGATGCAGAAAGGTAGTAAAGACAAGAAAAAAAATAAAGTTTTAGAGTATATGCAAAAAAATTCAATTTCAGCATACATATCTATAGGTATAGCTTTATTTTTGTTAACTATAATGATAACTGCACAAGTTACAACTATTAGTAAATCAGAGGCAATACTTGAAGGAAAAAGAGAAAGTGAGCTTGCTGATTCGCTAGTTAGACTTCAAACAGAATATGATGAGCTTAAGAAAAAATATGATGATAGTCAAGCTATAGTTGAAGAGTATAAAACTAATGCTGCTACTAATGATACTTTGATTGCTTCTATGAGTAATGAAATAAATACTTTATCTCTTTTAGCTGGAACTACAGATGTACAGGGAGAGGGAATAGTAATAACATTATATGATGGAAATTCATCCGACTCATTAGTACATGATAGTGATATATTAACTGTAATAAATGAATTAAGAGTTGCAGGAGCTGAAGCTATTAGTGTAAATGAGCAAAGAATAATTAATACTTCAGCAGTAAGATGTGTAGGGTCTGTTGTACAAATAAATTATCAGAAGGTTGCAGCTCCATTTGTTATTAAGGCTATAGGTAATTCACAATATTTAGAAAGTGCATTAACAATAAAAAATGGTGTTGTTGATGTATTAAATGGATATGGTCTTAAAGTTACATTAACAAGGGAAACAAATGTTAGTATTCCAAAATATGAAGGAGCTTTATCTTTTAACTTTGCAAAACAAGGAGAGTAATTTATGATTGTCGGATTAATAATATTAATTTTATTTATATTAATTGGAATATTAGTAGGTCAATTTATTGTCATACCGTATTCTACTTACCAATATGTTGCTGTTGCTATTTTGGCATGTTTAGACTCTATTTTTGGTGCATTGGCAGCAAGTACAGGTAAAAATTTTAAAATGAAAATATTTTTATCAGGATTTTTCTTTAATGCTTTATTTGCTATGTTTTTAGTATATTTAGGAGAAATATTAAATGTAGAAATATATCTTGCGGCAATAATAGTATTTGGTGGAAGAATATTAAACAATTTCTCTATTATTAGAAGAGATTTTATGGAAAAAGCAGATGATAGAAGAAAAAAATATAAATTAAAGAGAACTACTATTTCAAATAAAGCTATAAAAACAGATGTTGAAGTAGAAGAAGAAAAACAATGATAATTATATTTAATATTTTTTGTATAGGAGGGATTATATGAGCGCAAAAGAAATTAGAGCTCAAGCAAGAGGAATTTTATCCGGAAATTGGGGTACATTTATTTTATTAAATGTTATGTATGCACTAGCTGTTTCAGTATTAATGTTAATTAATCAATTTGTACCAATTATAGGATATATTGTATCATTAGCATTAATTGTACCATTAGCATATAGCTATATAAAGAACTTATTAAGGTTAAGAAGAAAAGAAACTAATAGTGCATTTGAATTTTTTAAGGATACAATTAATAATTTTGGAAGATCATGGTGTGTTGCTGGTAGAATATTATTAAAAATATTAGTACCTTTAATAATTGTTTTTGTTGCATTAGTTGTGTTGATTTTATCTTCAGTATATGTAACTATAAATTCTCTATTTGGAGGAGCATCAAGTGCTGCTATTGCATCATTTTTTGTATTGATAAGTATGCTAGTATTATTTATAGGATATATATATTTATTTGTAAAAGCGTTGTTATACATATTAACAACATATATTGCTATAGATAATCCACAAATGAGTGCAAGTGAATGTGTTAATAAATCTGCTACTATAATGAATGGTAATAGATTAAAATATGTTTTCTTATGTCTTTCATTTATAGGATGGATGCTATTATGTGTAGTTACATTTGGAATAGGACTTATAGCATTAATTCCATATATGAGTGTGGCTTTTGTATGCTTCTATGAAGATTTATCTGGTATAAAACAATCAAATGTAATAAATGATACTTCTTCAAATGATTCTGGAAAAATTAATGTTGTACAAAGTCAAGAATCTAATGAAGTAAAAGTAGAACAACAAGAAGCAACAGTAGAGACTAATAATGATACTACTAATATAGATGAAAATAATAATCCAATAAAACAATAATGTAAAATTTTTGGTGTTACAGTAATTGTAACACCATTTTTTCGACAAAAAATGCAAATCATTTGAAAAAATGCTTGACATAATATTGATACTGTGGTATACTTTTGGCGAGTATGAATAAAGTAGTAACTAATAATTTAGTAGCTGGTAACTTAGTTTACTAATATTTTAGTAAGGAGGTGAAATTTTTTATATTGCTACATATTAGTTGGAAATATTTGTAAAAAATTATTTTTGAAAGGAGAAAGAAATACATGAAGAATAAGTTTGTTTTATTTGTTGTATTAGCAATTATTATAATTGCTGTAATTGTTGCTGCAGTGGTATCGCAAAATAATAATAATGAGGAAAATGGCCAGGTGGCCGAAAGGACAGTAGTAATAAATTACAACCCGGATAATTATGCTTCAGCAGTATTTCAAATAGCTAAAGAGGAAGGCTTGATGGAAAAATATTTACCAGAAGGTGTAACAGTTGAATGGACAACTTTAAGTTCTGCATCAGATATAAGAGATGCAATGGTCGCAGGAGATATAGACATAGGAACTCCACGGAATTATGGCGTATATGACAGCTATAGATAATGACATGCCATTGACACTAATGAGCTTTTATGGTTATGCTACAGTAAAAGCATATACAAATCAAGATAATATTAATTCATTAGCTGATTTCCAAGAAGGAGATCAAATAAGTATAAGCGGTTTAGCTTCTAATCCACAAGCAGCTTATTTAGCAGCCTTAAAAGAAGAAGGTCTTGACGTTCAAAAATATAATGCAATGTTAGTTAAGATTCCAAACACAGAAGCAATATCTATGCTAGAGACAAATAACCAAATAAAAGGTAGTATATTATCTTTTTCTGCTAACTTAAAGGCTGAAGAGTTAGATAATGTACACATGGTAAGAGACTTTACAGATGTAATACAAAAATACAGTATAGGTACAGCTTTAATTGCTAATACTGATTTTTATAATGAAAATCCAGATATATGTGAAGCAATAAGAAAAGTGCAAAATGAAGTAATTGCTAATTGGGAAAGAGATATGGATAAAAATGCACAGTTACTAGCAGATCAATACGATTGCGACGTAGAAGATGTAATAGATTTAATGAAAACACAACCACCAACAGACAAATTAACTGGATATAATGATTTAGCTCAGTTGCTTTATGAGGTGGATATGCTAAGTAAACCTTTGAAATTGGAGGATTTACCAAATTATGATTCTATTCCTAGATAAAAAATAAAAAAGGAGGACTTAATATGAAAGAAAAAATATTAAAGTCAAATATCTTTTGGATAGTAGTCATAATTATAATTTGGGAGAGCGTTTCTAGACTTGGGATCATATCACCATATGTTCTCCCACCTTTTTCTAAGGTAGTTATGCAACTTGTAGAAGAATTTCGAGATGGAAGTATTATAATGCAGGTTATTAATTCTTTTAGAATAGTTTTATCCGGACTAATAATATCGTTATTAATTTCTATAATAGTATTGATACTATGTGATAAATTTAAATATTTTGAAAACTTTACTCGAACTATTTGTAATATATTATCTCCACTACCAAGTGTTGCAATTTTACCTATTGTAATTATATGGATGGGTATAAATGATAGTGCGATGCTTGTGTTAGTTGTTCATAGTGTAGTATGGCCAATGATAATTAGTTTAATAGAAAAAGTACAATCAATTCCAACTGTATATCATGAACTTTTATCTAATATGCAGATTCGGATCTATAAAAAAGGTAGTATGTGTATATATGATGCTTATATTACCTGGTGTAATAGCAGCAGCAAGAATAGGTTGTGCAAGAGCTTGGAGAAGCATAATAAGTTCTGAAGCTATATTTGGAATTATTGGTACATCTGGTGGACTTGGATTATATATTTACGTAAATAGGGCATATGGTAACTTAACAAAAGTTATGGTTGGAGTTATATTAATAATTCTAGTTAGTGTAATAATAGATAAAATATTTGTTGGACTAGAAAAACTTACTGTTAAGAAATGGAGGATGTCTTATGAAAGAGAATAGTGTTTTAAGAGTTGAAAATTTAACACATAGTTATAAGGAAGGAAAAAAAGAAAAACTTGTAATTGAAAATCTTTCTTTTGAAATGGAAAAAGGTGAAATTATAAGTGTAATAGGAAAAAGCGGTTGTGGTAAATCTACTATGCTAAAGATTATTGCAGGCTTTTTGACTCCTACTTCAGGAAGAATAATAGTAAATGGAGAAGAGCATAAAAAGCCAACTAAAAATGTTATGTATTTACAACAAAACTATGAGCAACTATTTGCATGGAGAAATGTATTAAAAAACATAGCTTTTTCTATAGAGCAGCTAAAACTTAGCAAAGAAGAAACCAAGAAAAGAGCTGAGTATTATGCTAAATTAGTAGAATTGGAAGATTATATGGATGCATTTCCAAATACTTTGTCTGGTGGACAAAAACAAAGAGTTGCATTTGCAAGAGCACTTGCAGTAGAACCGGATTTAATATTAATGGATGAGCCTTTTGCAGCATTAGATGCTTCAACAAGAGATAATCTTCAAGAATCTACTAAAAGAATAATAAAGGAAAAAAAACAAACTGTATTATTTGTTAGTCATAATATAAAAGAAGCACAGTACATGGGTGATAGAATGCTCATTTTTGGTAAGGACGAAAAAGGAGGTTTTAAATATTATTTTATTGATAAACCACAAGAGTATGACAAAGATAAAATAAAAGATTTGTTATAATATAAAAAACTGTTGACTTAATGTCAACAGTTTTATTTTTTCCTTGAGTTATATTTGAATAATTATTTCATATAATTAATTGAGGTTGATAATATGGATTATATAAAAAATTATTTAATTGCAATTTTAAGTTTTGCATTGTCAATAGTTTTATTTTTAATTATAGTATCATTAATATTTGCTTATACTAATATAGATGATATGTATATAGATTCGGCTATTTTTCTTTCAATGGCTTTATCTGCTTTTATATCTTCGTTTTTTCTATGTAAGAAAATTAAAAAAAAGGGAATAATACATGGAGTTTGTGTGAATATTTTATGTGTATTAATAATATTTGCAATATCTTGTATATTAAATCAGCAATTTAATATTACAAATACACTTGGAGTATATATTGGAATTTGTTCACTTACTGGAATAGTTGGAGGAATATTAGGTGTAAATGTTTAAGGAATTTATAATTTATAATAAAAAGAAAATACTATTTCTTATGGTAGCTGTATTAATTATTGTGTTTTGCTACATTACATATGCTTTTATGGGAAAAAATGAAGATACTGTTATGTGCTCCTTAAAAGAAAAGGAGTATTATATTGGAGGAGAAGCTGTCGGCATAAAATTACTTGCTAGTGGTGTTTTGGTAATGGGAGTAGATAGAGATGATTGTGATTTGAAAGTTGGAGATATTATATTACAAGTTAATGGACAAAAGATAGAAACTGATGCACAACTTCAAGAGTATACTGCACTTGGTGAAAAGTTAAGCTTAAATATATTGAGACAAGATGAAAATCTAAGTATTGATATAGAACCAAAATATAATGAAACAACAGGAGAATATAGACTTGGGTTGTGGGTAAAAGATAGTAGTGCAGGTGTTGGAACTATTACATTCTACGAAAAGGATACAGCAAGATTTGCAGCTTTAGGCCATGCAATAACAGAGACTGCAGAGCAATATATACTACCAATTACTACAGGGGGGATTACAACAACAGAAATTTATTCTATAAAAAAGGGTGCTGCTAGTGCACCAGGAGAATTAAAGGGGACGATAACAAACAATACGATAGGGCAAATTTATTGTAATACTCAAAATGGAGTCTTTGGACATATAGAAAATAGTGAAATATTTGAAAATAATGAAATAGTACAGCTTGGAAGAAAGGAAGATATAAAGCTTAAAGAGGCATATATATATGTTACCTTAGATGATAATGTTAAGAGAAAATATAGTATAGAAATTGAAAAAGTATTTTTAAATTCTACTGGAAATAAAAATATAGCAATTAAAATAACAGATCAGGATTTATTAGATAAGACAGGAGGAATAGTCCAAGGTATGAGTGGAGCACCAATAGTACAAGATGGAAAATTGATAGGCGCAATAACACATGTGTTTTTGGATGATCCACAAAGAGGATACGGTGCATTTATTGAGAATATGGTAAATGATATGGATTCATTAGAGGATTAATATATTTCTAAAATTAGTTTTATCTTGTCTTAATATGCATATTGTGATATAATACAAGCGAAAAATAGGAGAGGATTTTATGAAAAATAAAAAGATATTAATTATATTAGCACTTATAATTTTACTTATTGTTATAGTAGCTTGTATTATATTTTTTAATAATAATACAGTAGAAGAAATTAACTCAACTATAGGACAAGCAACTTGGTTAAATACTAATGAGAGTTTAAAAATAACAAATGGGGATGACGAGATAATTTTAGTAATAAATTCAGATTTAAATTTTGATGATGAAAGTACAGAATATAGATATGAAGTTCCTTATACTTTAAAAGTAAATGGACAAGATTATTCAGGAAGTCATACTTTTAGTAACGGTTATTCAATACATAGTGAGGATAATGATATGCCATATAATGTAAATATGCTTGATATAAAAAATGGCTCAATCGAGGTTGAAATAACCGAAAAGTAGTATGATTGGAGGAGAGCATGCATAATTTGATTTTTTCTCATATAAGTGACATTGATGGAATGGGTTCTGTTATACTTTTAAAACTTGTAGATAAAAATACACATTATGAGCTTTGTGAAACTTTTAATGTTAATAGTAAGTTTGAAGAGTATTATAATAAAAATCTATTATATGATTATGATAACATATATATTACAGATTTATGCTTAGATGACGAACATTTAAAACTCATACAAAATGATGATATATTAAAAGAAAAAGTAAGAGTATTTGATCATCATGAATCAGTTTTACAATATAATACTTATGATTTTGTGGATATAGTTATAAAAGATAAAAATGGATATTGTTGTGGAACTACTTTATTTTATAATTATCTATTAAATAATGATATAATAAAATCAAATAAGGCTATAGATAAGTTTTGTGAATTAACAAGAAGACATGATACTTGGGAGTGGAAAAAAATATACAATGATGAGATGGCTAGATATTTAAGTTTGTTATTTGAAACTATTGGAACTGAAAAATATATAGAAATTATGTATAATAAATTATCAAATGAAGATGAATTTAAATTTAATCATATAGAAGAATTTTTAATAGAAAATAGAAAAGCAAAAATGATGGAAAAAGTTCTTTCTTATGTTGAAGGAATTGTATATAAAGAAATATTTGGGCTAAAAGCAGGTATTGTATTTATATCCTATGAGTATAGAAATGATGTAGCACAATATCTAACAGATGAAAATTATGATATAGATTTTGTAATGTTAATTGCGATTGAACATGGTACAATTTCATATAGAAGTGTAAAACCAGGCGTAAATGTAAGAATAGTTGCTGAAAAAATGGGCGGAAAAGGTCATGATGAAGCGGCAGGAAACAGTATTTCAGACAAGCAAAAACAAGAAATTTTAAATATATTATTGTCATAAAAGCTTCCTATGTTGAAGCTTTTAATTATTTTTGGTATAATTTGCATGAAGGTGATTATTATGAAAAGAAAATTTTTAACAAATACGTATTTGAAAGGAATAGATAACTATATTATGATGCAATTTGAAGATGACATTTTAGATTGCTATACAGTAATAAAAAAAGTAAATAGTATAGATAAGCCATATATGTCAACAAGAGGAGGAAAAGATATATGTCTTTTAAAAGAAGGATATTATATTTTAGAGTATATGCCTAAAAATGAACATTATGGAGTAAGAGTTTTTTTAGATGAAAATAAAAATGATTTATCGTATTATATAGATATTATAGATAAAGCAGGAATAGATTATGATAAAGGATTGTTTTATGATGATTTATATTTAGATATTACTATTGATAGGTTATGTGATGATTTAGTAAAAGTATGGGATGAAGATGAATTGCAAAAAGCTTTAGATGAAGAGGATATAAATAAAGAGCAATATGATATGGCATATGGTACTTTAAAAAAATTATTAAATGAAATAGCACAAAATAGTAATAAATATATAACTAATGATCATAAAAGCTATATAGAGAAGAACTTTAAATAAAATAAAATATCACCCGAGTGTTAGGTAACTAACATTTAGAGGTGTATTTTTTATTATATATATTGAAAAAAGAAAAACTATATAATATAATTGTCACCGATAAGAGGTGAAATATATGACAAGAATTGCAAATATGCAAGATGTTGATCAAATATATAATTTAAATACAGAGCTTTTTATTGTACTAAATACTTTAAATGATAGGATATATAATCCTATTGGATTTCCGATGGATTTTATAAAAGCTATGATTAGTTCACCAGATTCAGATTATATAGTAATTGAAGATGATGATAAAATTATAGGATACATATTAATTGAAAAGAGAGAGTCACCATATAAAATATATGATTCATTTAAAGAAGATGAATTTGCATATGTATATGAAGTTGTAATTTTACCAGAGTATAGATTAAAAGGGTACGGAAAATATTTAATAGATGAAGCAAATACATGGGCAAAAGAAAGAGGCTTAAAAAGTATTGAACTAAATGTCTTAAGCAATAATTACAATGCAATAGCGTTTTATGAAAAAGTAGGCTTTGAAAATTATCAAATAAAGATGAGAAAAGATGTTGTTTAAAAATATGTTTGACAAATTAATATATGTGTGCTATAATGCAAATTGTAAGAATACATAAAAACCTATGATAAAGCAAAGTAGGTAATGGATAAATATATTATAGAGAATGTGGGTCATCGGCTGTAAGCCTACTAATATACTGTTACTGAAATTTCACTTTGGAGGTCTTGTTTTGAACAATCTATTTAAGTAGGAACAAGCGGGTATGCCCGTAATAGCTTTTGAGAGCATTCATTTTATATGAATGAATTTAGGTGGTAACGCGGAATTTAATCATTTCGTCCTATATTTTAGGATGAAATGATTTTTTTTATTTAAGGAGGAGAAAGTAATGGAAGAAAAATTGTCACTGTTAAAAGAACAACTAGAAAAAGAAATGAAAGAAATTAAGACAGCTACAGATGTTGAAAACATTAGAGTAGAATATCTAGGAAAAAAAGGAAAAGTAGTAGAAATTTTAAAAAATTTAAAAAATGTTGAGCCTTCTAAAAGAAAAGAGGTAGGTCAAAAGGCTAATAAATTAAGAGAAGAAATTGAAAATATAGTTGAACAAAAAAAGCAGGAATTAAAAGAGAAAGAATATGAAAATAGAATAAAAAATGCAGAAAAAATAGATATAACAATTCCAGTAGATGATAAGATTGGTTCTTTACATCCTATTACTATTGTTCAAAAAGAGTTAGAAGATATATTTACTGGTATGGGATTTACAGTAGAAGATGGAAATGAAGTTGAAACAGAATATAATAATTTTGAGGCTGTAAATGTTCCTAAATATCATCCAGCAAGAGATATGCAAGATACATTTTGGTTAGAAAATGGGGAGCTTTTAAAAACTCAAACATCAGCAGCACAAAATAAAATAATGCTAAAATATGGTGCGCCTTTAAAAGCAATATTCCCAGGAAGATGCTTTAGAAATGAAGCTTTAGATGCATCTCATGAGAATACATTTTTCCAAATGGAAGGAATGATGATAGATAAAGATGTTTCTATATCAAATTTAATATATTTTATGAAGACTTTCTTATCAGAAATTTTTAAAAAAGAAGTTGAAGTAAGACTTAGACCCGGATATTTTCCATTTGTCGAACCTGGATTTGAATTAGATATTAAATGCCCATATTGTGATGGAAAAGGATGTAAAGTTTGTAAGAATGGAAGCTGGATAGAATTATGTCCATGTGGTATGATACATCCAAATGTATTAAAAATGGGTGGAATAGATCCAGAAAAATATTCAGGATTTGCTTTTGGACTTGGACTTAGTCGTTTAGCTATGATGAAATATAATATAAATGATTTACGTGCATTAAATTCATGTGATTTAAGAATATTAAAGCAAATGAAGATTAAATAGGGGGAAGTAAGAATGTATATATCAATAAATTGGATAAAAGATTTTGTAGACTTAGATGGAATAGATGTAGAGAAATTAATATATAAATTTACAATGTCAACTGCTGAGGTTGAAGGAATAACAAAACATGGTCAAGATGTTGATGGAGTAATAGTTGCAAAGGTAATAAGTGTAGAAAATGTAGAAAATTCTAAAAAGTTACATAAATTAATGGTAGATACAGGAAAAGAAAAATTGCAAGTTATTTGTGGCGCACCAAATGTAAGAGAAGGAATAAAAGTAGCTTATGCACAAGTTGGAAGTACTGTATCAGGGCAAAAAATTGGAAAAGCAATGCTTGCAGGACAAGAAAGTAATGGTATGTGTTTATCTGAAAAAGAATTAGGAATTAGTGATGATCATTCTGGAATTATTATACTAGATGATGATGCTCCATTAGGAGAAAACATTAAAAATATAATACCTGTAGATGATATTATTTATGAGGTAGATAATAAATCATTAACAAATAGACCAGACTTATGGGGACATTATGGTATCGCAAGAGAAATCGCTGCTATTACTGGAAGAAAATTAAAACCACTAGAAGTGGAAAATTTAGATTTATATAATAATTTAGAAAAATTAAATATAGGTGTTGAAGTAAAAGATGATGAGAATCCATTGTGCTTAAGATATAGTTCAATGAGAGTAGAAAATGTTACTAAAAAACAAGCATCATGGAAAGTAAAGGTTAGATTATATTATTGCGGTATGAGAAGTATTAATTTACTTGCTGATATGACAAATTATATCATGCTTGAATTAGGTCAGCCTATGCATGCTTTTGATGAAAAAGTAGTAAGTAGTGTTAATGTAAAAACTTTAGATAAAGATATTGAATTTGTAACACTAGATTCTCAAAAAAGAAAATTAGATAAAGGAACATTAATGATATGTCATGAAGATGAACCCGTTGGAATTGCTGGTGTTATGGGAGGACTTGCAAGTGAAATAACAGATAATACAACATCACTATTTTTAGAGTCAGCAAATTTTGATGCAGTTGCAATACGTAAGACTGCAAGTAAATTAGATTTAAGAACAGATGCTGCAGCTCATTATGAGAAAACATTAGATCCAGAACTTACAAAAATAGCTATAGCTAGATTTATTAAATTATTAAGAGAAGAGGATAAAGATATAAAAGTTACATCATCATTTACAGATATATATATTAAAAAATATCCTCATATAACTATTCATATGGATAAAGACTATATTGATAAATGTATTGGAAAAGTTCTAACAATGGATGAGATTGTAACTACTTTAACAAATCTAGAATTTGGTGTTAAGGTTGACGGTAAAAATCTAACAATAGATGTTCCTTCATTTAGAGCAACAAAGGATGTAAGTCAAAAAGCAGATATAATAGAAGAGATTGCTAGAATTCATGGATATGATAATATAGAGCCAAAAACAAATCTATGGAAGATTTCACCAGTACCAAAAGATCCTGTGAGAGAATTAGAGTATGATGCAAAAGAAATGCTTGCAATTAAATATGGTATGTCAGAAGTACATAGTTATGTTTGGTATAATACTGAATTAAATCAAGAATTAGGAATAAAAGTAAGGGACAATTTAAAAATAGTAAATGGAATAGTAAAATTAGACAATACTTTAAGAAGAGAAATGGCACCAACTATGCTTTATGCTATAGATAAAAATCTAAAATATATGCCTGAATGTAAGATATTTGAAGTTGGAAGAACTTTTGATTATGAGTTTGATGGAAAAGATGCAAAAGAATATAAGGTATTAGGTATTGGTCTTGCAAGTACTAAGCAAACAGAAAAAGAACTTGTATATGAAGCAAAGTCTATGATAGATAATGTAGTAAATATAAATAGAAATCTAAATGCAAAATATGAAAATATGGTAAATATTCAATATAATTGGATACATCCTGTAAATACCTTTAAAATTACAGTAAATGGAAAAGATATAGGATACATTACAGTTATTCATCCAAAAATTAAAGATGCAATTAATCCAAAGGCTTCTATAGTAGTAGCTGAGCTTAGGGTAGATACATTAGGAGAAATGATAAAAAGAGACATTTCATATAAAGAGGTAACAAAATATCAAACAGTTAATTTTGATTTATCATTAATAGTAGATAAAGATATTAAATATAGTCAAATAGAAGATATAATAAATACAGCAAATATGAAATATCTTATGGAATATTCATTGGTAGATATTTATGAGGGTAATGAGAAATTACAAAATAAGAAGACTGTTACAATAAGATTTACAATTGGCTCATATACTGGTACTTTGACAAAAGAACAAATTGATGAAGAAAGAGAAATAATACTTAAAGCTTTAAATAAAAATAATATTTTTATAAATGAATAAGATAAAAGGTCTACTTTTTAGTAGATCTTTTTATTTTTCTATTGACAAATACAATTTACAGTTGTAAAATAAAAAGTATAATTTACAATTGTAATTTGAAAGGAGTACTATGATAAAAGTAACAGATGCAGAATTAGAAGTGTTAAAAATTATATGGGAAAAGGAAAAAACAACATCTTTTGATATAATAGATATATTAAAAGAAAAAAAAGAATGGAATGAAAGTACAATTAGGACATTGATTAATAGGCTTAGTAAAAAAGGAGCCATTATTCCTGTTGAAAAGAATGGAAAAACATATACGTATAAGGCAAATATTTCAAAAGATGAATATGTTATTGAGGAAAGTAGAAGTCTAGTGAAAAAATTGTATAATGGTTCATTAAAAAACATGCTTTTAAATTTTGTAAAACAAAAAGATCTGAATAAAGAAGACATACAAGAACTTATGGATCTTATAGATAAAGAGGATAAATAATATGAATATGTTATTAAGCTATATTGATAGTTTTGCATTTATTTTAGCACCTATTTTTTATAAAGTATTATATATGTCTATTATAGCTTCAATAGTATCAATAGTTATAGTAGTATTAAGAAGTATTTTAAAAAGGTTTATCTCGCCAAAATGGATTAGTAGAATTTGGATTACTTTTTTTATTGTTTTGGTTATTCCATTTAGCATAAAAACAAAAATGAGTATATATAACTATTTACCAGATTCTATAATTACACTTAATAATCAAATAGATGAATTTTCTAATGTAAGTTATAGAGAATTGTATGATGATGTAAAAATTGAGAATTATCAAAATAATAATGAAAATGCAAAAGAGAAAATAAATAGTGCTTTTTATAAATCACTTATTTTTGATGTTATTATTCCATATGTGTGGATATGTTTAGTAGTATTTTTTATTACATTATATATTATTACTTATTTTATTTTTTCTTTTAAAAATAAGCATAGTAAATATTCTAGCGAAAGACTAAACTTAATATTGGAAAAATGTAAAAAGAAATTAAATATAAATAGAAATATAACAATAATTTTTCAAGAATATATTAACGAGCCATCTATATTTGGAGTATTTAATGTAAGAATACTATTAAATAAAAGTATAGAAGATTTATCTGATAAGCAAATAGAGTATATAATTATTCATGAGCTCTCTCATTATAAAAGAAAAGATAATATTTTAATAATACTTATTTCTATTTTAAAATATGTATACTTTTTTAATCCTATAATTTTTCTAATGTTAAAACAGTGGATAAAAGATATAGAGTTATCTACTGATGAGATTGCTTTAAAAGAATATGATAATGAGGAGAAAAAAGAGTATTTAAAATTATTAGTAAAATTAACTGATGGTAGAAGATATAGATTTATGTCTAAGTCTTTATGTATGAGTGACGATAAAAGAAATTTAAAAACTAGAATAGAAATGGTAAAGCAATTTGATAGATTTAAACAAGAAAAAGTATATGTTTCTATAATATCTATAACTATTATAGTCTTAATATTGTTAGTATTTGGTACTTCTAAAATAACTAGTTATACTGAAATAACAAATTTAGAAGAGATAATACAAAAAGGAGCAATTAATTTAAATGAAGACAAAAAGGTTGATGAATTACTAAAATATCTTCCTTTTTCAAAATATTATGGGGAATGTGAAAATTTATATGCTACACAGCCATATGAATTAAAAATATATTATAACTCAAACTTTAATAACAAGAATTTAGATTATAATAACTTAATATTATTTTGCATAATAAATAATCTAGATAAAATAACATATAACTTTAATGATCAGATAGTATCATATAATAAAATGGATGTTATAGATTCAAATGTCAATATCTTTAATTTAGAAGAGTATATACAAAAAAAGTATGGTTTTAAAGATGAACCAGAATATAGCATTACATTTAATGAAAATGGAGTAGTGTGTTTTAAAAATTCGTCTATTGCTTATGATAAGTTTAAAAAAGAATATAAAGATGCATTAAAGTTTATACAAAAAGAATTTAATTTACCATTTTTTTCAAAATGGACATATGAAGAATATAAAACATATGGTTGGCAAGCAAATACAAATGATAATGAATTAAAAGAAAAATGTAATGAAGTAAGTCAGTTTTTAGATATATATGAAAATGGATATTTTACTTATAGGATAATAGATAAATATCCTTTAATTGATATAGAAACTAAAGTAAATAATACTAATATTTCATCTCAAGATATGAAGATAATAGCAAACAGAATACTCTCAAGTTATTTTTATAGCTTCTCTACAGATGATATAAAAGCAGAGCAAAAAATAAATAAATTTATATCATTAAGCAATGAGTTTATTGCAGGAGATCAAAATGAATTCATTGTTGGAGTGTATTGTGAATTAGATACAGATTCTAAAAGCTCTATATTTGGACAGGTAAATTCTTTGGGTAAAATAAAAACATATATTATGGTAAGAATAAAAAAGGATGAAAATAATGCAAATATTTATTATCTAAAAGATATAGGAGAATATATATCTACTGATGGGTTAGAATAAACTATATAAATTTTAAATAGTTAATTAAGGAGATTTATTATGAGTAAGAAAAATAAGATTTTAATTGGAGCATTAACTTGTTTTGCTATAATGGTTATTGTTATTTTAGCATATACAGCTTTTTATTTTTATAAACAAAGTCAAGTTCAAATATTGGATGAAAATCATTTTTTTGTTGAGGTAGAACAAGATGATACAATAGAGAAAATGGCAGAAAAATGGATCAAAGGATGTATAGAGCAGTATATGGTAAAATATGTGCCATATAAATTAAGTATAACAGATTATGAAATAATTAATATTACTAGAAGAGATGAAGATTATGTACAAGTAGAATTTAATTTAAAAACAAAAGCTAAAAATTCTGAAAATTTGGCAAATCTGTTTATTGCTACTACAGATGGTAATAGAAGTATAGAATGTCAATTAGTATTAAAACCTGAAGTTATTGAGAATTTAAATTTATCTAAAAAAATATGTTTTGTAACTTATATGGTTAGACCTGCTACTTATGATGTAATGATATATAATCAAAGTGGTCAAGCAAACTATGATCAAGAGTATCATAGCTTTATAAATAGAAAAAAATACGAAGATGCGAATAAAGAGTGTACATATAAAATTGAAGATGGAAAATTATATCTTACATATGATTATAGTAATACATGGATAGAAGTACCACAAGATATATATAACGATATATTAGATGAAGATGAATATAAATTAGAAGATCAATTATATTCAATAAATAAGAATATAACATATTTATCTGGAAAAAATAATATTTATATTACTACTGATCAGGCTCAAAATTTTCAAAAGATTAATTTTAATGAGCAAGGTGATATAAAATTTTTATATGTGCCTTCAGCAACTGAAATGTATGTGGTTGTAGGTGCAGATTATGCTATGGGAAGATATGCACCGATTGTATATTTAACAGAAAATAGTGGAAATAGTTGGAATATTATTAACGATTATAATAATTTAGGGTGGCTTAGTTATGGAAGTTTCTTTACTGCTTTAAATGAAAATGCTATATTTTTAATTGATCCAAAAGGTGATGGAAGTTATGCAAATGTTATGGTTTCATATGATACTATGAGAACATTTGAAGATCTTGTGTTGCCGGACGGAACATTTAAAAATGAGGTAGATAATGGTGTTCTTAATTTTAAGGATATATATGATACACCAGAAGAAGTTGAAAATTATAATGGAAAATATAAGCTTATAGTGGGTCAAGGAAGTGATGGAGACTATAATGGTAATGATAAAGCGTTATATGAGTCTAGTGATGGTGGAAGAACATGGTATTTTGTAGAAGAATTTACACCTGAGCCAGAAGCTTGGGAAGGATAAAGTACGGTATTTTATACCGTATTTTTATTGACTAACTAGTATAAATAAAATATAATTGTATAAAAGTGAGGAGATTTTAATGGACATATTTCAAAGAGAAAAACTTTTGATTGGCAGTGAAAAATTTAATAATATAAGTAATAAAAGAGTTATAGTATTTGGTTGTGGCGGAGTAGGTTCATATGTTATAGAAGGATTAGTAAGAGCAGGAATAAAAAATATAGATATTGTAGATAAGGATATAGTAGATGAGACAAATATAAATAGACAAATTATTGCTACAGTAGATACTATTGGTAAATATAAAGTTGAAGTAGAAAAGGAGAGAATATTATCTATTAATCCTAAAGCTAATATAAATACATTTAAAATCACATTTGGAGAGACTAATTCTAACTTAATAGATTTTTCAAAATATAATTATGTTGTAGATGCAATAGATGATATAAAAGCCAAAATAGAGATAATAAAAAGAGCTAAAGAGGCAAATGTTAATATAATAAGTTCAATGGGAACAGGAAATAAACTTAATCCATTCGAATTTAAAATATGTGACATTTCTAAAACTTCAGTATGTCCTTTAGCAAAAGTTATAAGAAAAGAGTTAAGAAGCCTCAATATAAAAGACGTTAAGGTATTATATTCTACAGAAAATCCTTTACCACCAAGTAAAGTTGATGGAAAGATAGTACAAGGAAGTATATCCTTTGTACCATCTGTTGCAGGGCTTATGATAGCATCTGAAGTAATAAATGATTTTATTAAATAGCTTCTAATTTATTAAACATATTTTTTATACTTAATATAAAGTAGTCTAATGGCGATTTTTTTAAAATATCATATGGTAGATAAAAGTCTTTAGAATACAATATTTCATCATCAATACTTACTGTATATGTTCCAATGTATGTTCCAGCATACATTGGAGCTTCTATTTTATCTATAAAATTTTGTGAAACATATATTTTATCATATTCTTCTTGAGTTAATGCTTCTTTTTTTGTATCACTAAATGAACTTATATAGCGGGTTTCTTTTCCTTTAATAACTGGAATATTTATGTATACATTTAAAAAATTAGATATGTCAAATAATTTATATTTACTAAATGTATCCTCTAGTATTGTTTTTGCATCATCAAATCGTATTTGAGATGTATCACTACCAAGAACAACAGCAATAAGTTTTAGGTCATCTTGTGTGGCAGATGCAATTAAGCATCTATTTGCGCCATTTGTAAATCCAGTTTTTACACCATCAGCTTTATCATATGTCCTAAGTAGTGCATTGGTGTTATTTAAATGTTTGGTAAATGAGCCAAAATTCACATCTTTTTCTTTTGTAGAAACAACTTCGACTATTTTAGAATAAGAAAGAGCATATTTTGTTAAAAGTGCAAGTGAATATGCACTAGAATAGTGCTCATCATTATCAAGACCATGTGGATTTGCAAAGTGTGTGTCTTCAAGTCCTAGCTCTTGAGCCTTTGCATTCATTAATTTTGCAAAGTTTTCTACATTTCCGCCTATGTGATATGCTATTGCCATGGCACAGTCATTTCCGGATGGGAGTAGCATTCCATATAGTAGATTTTCTGCTGTTACTGTATCATTAGGTTTTAGTCCTACTTCGGATCCTCCAATATAACAAGCTTCTTTAGCTATTTGTATTTCTTCATCCATTTTACAATTTTCTATTAATAATATTGCAGTCATAATTTTAGTAAGAGAGGCCATTTTTCTTTGATCTTTTGAGTTTTTATCATATAATACTCTTCCCGTTTCGTTACAAATTACTATAGCACTTGGAGATGATATATCTGTTGCAAAGACAGTATAAAACATATTAAAGAAAACAATAAATAAAAAAATTAATACAAAGTTTTTTCTCATAATCTTAAAATACCTCATAACAATATATTAAATATAAAAAAGAAATATACGCTAATTATATATAAATTAATAGGTGTATGATATAATAAAATTATAATAAATTATAATAAATTATTCATTTATGGAGTTGATAAAACATTATGAGCATTGAAAGTGAATTATTTAAAAAAGCAAGTATAGATTTTGATAAATTGGAAAAATATGGATTTATAAAAGAAAAAGATGAATATAGATATTCTAAAAATTTTATGGATAATAAATTTAGAGCGGATATTATTATAAATAAAGATGGAAATGTTAGTGGAAAAGTATATGACTTGGAAATGGAAGAAGAGTATACAAATTTTAGAATTGAAAATGTAGTAGGTGAATTTATAAATACAGTAAAAAATGAATATATAAAAATTTTACAGGATATAAAGGATAATTGTTTTGAAGATAAATATTTCTTATTTGAGCAATCAAATAGAATAACAAGATTAATAAAAGAAAAATATAATGTAAAACCTGAATTTTTATGGGATAAATTTCCAAATGATGCTATTTTTAGAAATTTAAGAAGTAGTAAATGGTTTGGTATAATTATGAATGTTGATAAAAGTAAAATAATATCTAATAAATCTGGAAATATTGAAATATTAAATATAAAATTAGATGATGAAGTAGAAAAATATTTGAAAGAAGAAGGAATTTATTCTTCATATCATTTAAGTAAAAAAAATTGGATAACTATAATATTAGATGATAGTTTGTCTGATGAAAAAATAATGAGTCTTGTAGATATTAGTTATGAAATTTCAAATATTAAGGGGGAATGGGTTGTTCCTGCAAATCCTAAATATTATGACATAATAAATGCTTTTAATAATGCAGATACTATTATGTGGAAACAATCAAGTAATATTTTAAAAGGAGATATTGTATATGTGTATGTTGCACAACCATATTCTGCAATAATGTATAAATGTGAGGTAGTGGAAACAAATATTCCATATAAGTATAAAGACAAAAATGTTTCTATGCAAAAAGTAATGAAAATAAAGCTAATAAAAAAATATGAAAAGAATGAATTAACATTTAAAAAATTAAATGAGTATGGAATAAAAGCAATAAGAGGTCCTAGAAGTATTACAAGTAAATTAAGTAAGGAGTTAAATAAAAGTTAGATATATATAATATTAAAAAAAGAATTATAGGAGAAAATAAAATGAATAAACAATTTAAAATAGAAGATAAAATTATTGATATATATTATAATAATACAAATTTAAAAGAGTTGCCAGTAGTTATATTAAATACATATGGTAATGAGGGAGAAGATGTGTGGAACATATGTAAAGAGTTAAAATGCAATGAGTTTATATTAGTAGCAATCTCAAATTTAGATTGGAATAATGATATGTCACCTTGGTTTGCTCCAAAGCTAAATAAAAATGATGTAGATTGTTTAGGAAATGCTGATGAATATATTAATGTATTAATTAATTATATTATTCCAACTGTAAAAAAAATTATAATAAATGAATTAAATTTTAAAATAAGGTATTATGCAATAGCTGGTTATTCTTTAGCAGGATTATTTTCTGTTTATATAGTATACAAGACAGACATATTTAAAAGGATAGCATCAGCTTCGGGTTCATTTTGGTTTCCTAATTTTATAGAATTTGTAAAAAGTAATAATATAAGTTCTAATATAGAGAAAATATATTTTTCACTTGGAAATAAAGAGAGTAAGGTTAGAAATCAAGTTTTGGCAACTGTTGAAAATAATACAAAAGAAATAGAAAGAATATATAATTTAAAAGGAATAAATACTATTTATGTAGAAAATGAAGGAAATCATTTTAAAGAAGTATCTTTAAGAATGGCTAAGGGAATAAAATGGATTCTAGATTAGTTAATATATTTGTAAGAAGCTTATTATTTAATAAATTAAAAATATATACTAAATCATTCTATTAATTAATTTTATAGAATGATTTTTTCATTATTAAGGAAATTATTTTTGTTGATATATTTTTTCCTTTAATATATAATTTAATAAATGAG
>CALXBV010000070.1 GCA_944386635.1 uncultured Clostridia bacterium | reverse complement strand
TATTTATCTTATCATTTGTAGCCCCTGGCACTATTGCTCCCAAAAGTGCCGAAGCCATAGTGGTATTTGTATTTTTTATTCTTACATAAAATTTATCTCCTACATCAAAAAAGAAAGCTCCATTTTTTAATGTATTATCTTGAGTTGCTATAGTACTTATATTTCCAGTCTCATCATTAAATATATCTTTATTATAATATGATTTATATTGCTCTATATATTTTTGATCTTCTTCATCTGATGTGTTATCTGGATCATTTGTTATAATTCTTTTTTGAGCTTCTATTTGTATATCATACGAATTTCCTGTAGATCCTAATCTTTGTATAAATTTATCATACATGTTTTGATCTAAATAACCATTTTGAGCTACTTCATCAACAAACATTGTAACTGTCTTTAAAGCAGTATTATATGACATATCATCTTGTCTTTCAAAATAGTTATATAATGGAAGGATAATTATAAGAATAACAAGTAAAATTACTGCTAAAATCATACTTAGTGCGTCTTTCATTATAATACCTCCTCTACGTTACCAAAGCTCTTCTACTTCTTCATCTGTAGCTTTAATTATATCTATATATGTATTATTGTCATTTGTATTATCTCCAACTGTCAATATATATTTATTATTAAGACCTATATCTTCTAACAAATCTTTATATGACATATCTGTATCATTAAGCATTAATGGTGATTCATCTTTTGTATTTAAATTTATACTTACTATTATATTACTATTATAGTCCTCATCTGAAAATCTATCTTTTTTAATATAGTTATAATAATATGAAATTACTTCTTGACCATTTAATAATAAATGTCTATTTGCTGGAACATTTACTAAAACAGCATCATTTCCTAATGAGTGCATATATTCATATGCTTCTTCAGAATAGTCTAACATAGATGAAAAAAGAAAAACTGTCAATGATAATGCAATTACAAAAATTAATGTATATATTCCAATATAAATAGCTTCGCTTGCATTTTCCATATTATTACCTCCTATACCCTAGTAAACGTAATCCTCGTTTTTATTATTCCATCATAATCCACTTCTTCTATAATCGAAGAATACTTTTGATCATAACTTAAATTTCCATTCTCTAATTGCTGATCTAAATACTGTAGGCCATCAACATTATTAACATCACGTCCCATGTAGTTTACTACCACGAAACTTTCATTATAATATTTATTAGCACAATTTATCACTTCAAGACCAGTTACTGTAGTGTTATCATACATAGCATATTCACCAAATTGTGCAGCAATATTAGTATTAGTAGCACTTACTTGACTATATACTTCCTGCATCTGGGAGAATATAAATATAACACCAGATGCTATTAGCAAAGTAACAAAAATTCCAACACCTAAACTTATAGCTCTATTTGCAGCTTCTCCCAAATGTTTTTCCCCCTTTACTCTATTCCATATTTTTGCTTATCTATTTCATAATTTTGCTTTATTTCCTCTTCTGTTAATGCTCTATTATATATTCTAACTGAATATACAGTTCCTTTAAGTTGAGCATTTGCTCCGACTCCAGCTAAAGGATTTCCCCCTATAATAAAGTTAGAACCAGTAGCAGGCTTATTATATGTTCCATCAAAATCTTTTCCGTCCACCTCTCCGTTTATACCAAGCAATTGAACAAATGTCTCATATGCCATACCAGACTCATCTGTATCTAAATTTATTCTACCAAATGATGCTGATATAGAATAAATTTTATTTGCTTGTATAACATCACTTCCTATTACAGATGAAGGTGTACTACTTACATTTCCATATTCATCCTCAGTATAAACATCAAATGAGATTTTTCCTCTTTTTGAAATATCAGTACTATTTAACTGATTAAATACAATTCCACATCCTCCTGAATTTATATTACTTAGTACAGATTGTTGCGAATTGTCTGGATCAGTTATACTATCAAATCTTACTACCACTTCAATTGTCATCTCATCAAAATCTAAATTACTAATTCCAACATATTCTTTTCCTGTAAAGTGCAATCCATCATACCTCCATCCAGACTCATCATTAAATTCAAATCCAGATAAAGTACCATTATTTACATTTCCACTTAAATCTGCCCATACATTTGTCGAATTAGAATGTGTTGTTCCATTATTATACTCCCCATTAAATACTAGCATCAACCCATTTGATATATATGAATTAACTAGAGATGATATATTAGGATCAGTTGTATCAGTGCTATAGTTTTCAGTATCATCATAAACTTCTTTACTCCTATATGTTTCTGCCTTTACAGTACCGCCATAATTTACATATATTCTTGTATTGTTATTTCCAGCTAGTCCAAAAGTTATAGCATTATAAATTATTGTTGCCATAGTAGTATTTTTATTTTTTATAATTACACTAAACTCATCACCCTCATTCATTGTATATATATTATATTGATCATCATCGTTTATTTCATATATACTAGATATAGCAGGTAATGTTCTATAATCTATATTTTTATATGAATCTAGACTTGTATTAATAGTTACTCTTTTATCCGTAGAACTTATAACTGATAATATTTGATCTTGAGTATACTTTTTCTCAGATAAATCATAAGCAAGTACTAAGTTATTATATGTTCCAGCATTACTTCCTTCTGATATAACTATTTGTCCTTCTTCATACTGATCTTTATATAAATTATAATCAAATTTTCCTCTTATAGTTTTTAAATCATCAGTATATGAATATATTACTGGATTATATTTTTTTGCTGTATGTTCTAAATATACATCATATGTATTTTGTGTTACGGATAATTCTGATATAAACTCATTATACATATCTGCACTTATATATCCTCTAGAATTAACATTTTCTACAAAATCTGTTGTTATTTTTAATGCTAATGAATATGATATATCATCTTTTTTTTCATAAGCAATATAAACTGGCAGTATAAAGAATATAGCTACAGCAATAATTATAGACACTACTCTTTGTAAAATTCCCTCCATATTTATACTCCTTTTATAGTTATATTTCTTGTACCAAGTTGTGTATCTATATCTTGAACATCAATTGTAAAATCTTGATTATCCATTATATATCTACAAGCACTATTATATGCACTCTCTCTTACATTTGGATCATCAGATTCAATTGTTATATTTTCGTATATTTGCACTTGTCCACTTTGATCTATATACTTTATATTTTGAACAGACATAGTTACATTTGTATCTTGCTCATAATAGCTTAATAGATTTATAACGCTAGAGCCTTTTATATAATTTCCAGTACCACTCATTAATAAGGTAGATTCGATGTCATTTCGAGAAATTGTGCTATAATCCATACCAGAGCCTGCATTCCTTACAGTATTAAGACTTGCATTAAAAAATATTATTATAGCTGAAACTGTAATTATACCTATAAAAGTTGTAACTCCTATTATTAGTGCTCTTGATATATTATCTTCATCCATCTAATCCAACCCTCCTTTATAAATAGATACATTTTAAAAATAATATTAAATATAATCTTTAAAATATACCCATATAGGCTTCAAGGTATATAACTATAAAATTATATACCTTGAAATCTTATATTAATTACTTACTCTTGTAAATCTTATTCCCATTACTACATCTCCACTTGTACTTCTAATTAATTCTGCTCTATATTTTGCAGAAGATGGTACATAATTTGTAGTATCTGAGCTATCTGTTAACACACTTACTTTTGATTGGACATTACTAGAATCATAAGTTAGTGCTTTATCTAGTTCTAGAGTTCCATTTCCTCTAACCTTTCCATACTCAAGATAATCTGCCGCATTTGTTGCTTTTACCTCTAACACCATATCTTGATCTGTACAGTATAGTTGAATTGCAGATATTACTTGTGCACCAGTAACATTAACATCATCATATTGTAACATAAGTTGATTTTGTACACTTTCTGATAATTGTGTTACTTGATTTGTTGCATTTCTTATCATATCTATTGCTGGTGTAACTATTAACATAACCGCAGCAATAATAAGAATAGTAACAAATAAGCCTACACCTATCATTATTGCCTTTTGTGCGTTATCCATTTATATTCCTCCTTTTATAATATATTAAAACATCTTTCGATGATTTAAACTAAAATGTCATTTGTGAAAAATAATTTAGCATTTGTAGTATACTTACTATAAGTAATGGTGCAACTAAATATCCACCTATTAAAAGTACCATAGGAGTAAATCCTATTACCTGTCCTATAGAAGCTTTTCTTTTTACTAAATTTTCATTAGCATCTTTCCTTTTCTCATAAAAGAAATTTCTTTCAGTTTCAAGTTCATCAAATGCTGCTTTTACCGGAATTCTTGTAACTGCTGACTCTAATTGCTCAATAATTCTTTGGAAATCCTTGTTTGGCACTGAATCTTTTAATTCCTCCAGAGCTTCTTCAGCACCTGCTTCGTAGTTATTCAAACATGTTGCTATAGGTTCTCTAAATGCATAAGAGAATCTACATAACCATTCTAATATTGTCTGAACATCTACTCTTTCAATGTGCATAAGCATAAGTATTATAGACTGAAACTGCATAATTTCATTATCTTTGTCCATTTTTCTTACACTATTTTTTAGGTATAATATTAAATTTGGTAAATAATAGCATATAACTGCCACTCCAAGAGCTATTAATACATGCCAAAACTTTAAATAAGAATCATTTACTGTTGTTATTTTATCATATAATCTATCAACGGCTTCATTATCTACTGTACCAGTAGCTTTATCTGTCAATTCCTCAGCAAGTTCCTCCTTTGTTACATTCTTATTTTTATATTCTTCAATATAAGACGCATCAAAATCTGCTATCTCATCTGCTGCAGCTTGGTCTTCAGCGCTAAGCTTTCCGAGTGATAAAAATTCATTACTTAACTTAGTATATGCAGAATTTCTTGTTATTAAATTCATATTTAAAATTAAAAATATAGTTAATACAAATCCAATAAATGCATATGTAAACTTATTTACATAAAACCATTCTATAGTAAGATATGAATTTGTGTCTTTTATCAAATTAACTTCTCTTTTATATTTGGCTGTATGCTTCTTAGTTTTAAATGCATCTACAATCATCCTAACAAAATTTATTTTATATAATTTATCTTGCCATTTAACTCTAGATACTCTATCAAATTTTATTTCTTCTCCATCATCTCTTAAAACTCTAAGTAATAAATAAGATACAAAAATTGACACTATTATAATTGATTGCATTACAAATCCAATACTGCTATTATAGAAATTTGATAAAGCAGCAAAATTATTGGTAGCCCATGACTCTAATGGTTTTATAAATATAAGTGGTACAACAGCTATTACTGTTAAACTTCTAAATGTATTTTTTATTTTATCTTGTTTTAAAATTTCAAGATAAATTTCATTTAATATATTATTTAAATTTTTAAGATAAATTGATGTATCTTCAATTTTCTTATCTCCAAGTTCATAAGTTAAATATGAAATTCCTGCAAATAACTTTAAGAATCTATTTGGTGCAGTATCATAGTACCTTTCGAGTTCTACTTCTGGCTGATCTGATACTATTGCATTTCTTATTCTTTTAAGCTGTGGAGCTATCTCTTTCTCACTTAGCTCATCTATTGCATCAGATATAGCTTCATCTACCATTCCATGCTCATGAAATGAGTGTCTTAATATTGTAAATGCTTCTGGCATCTGTCTTAAAATCTTGTTAGAAACAGATGTAATTGTTATATCTACAACCTTTTCTGTTATGATTAAAAGTCCAACAAGAATTATTAATGTCATATATAAATCATTTACAATATTTACAAATACAGCAAGTGCAACAAATAATACTACTAATGTTATAGACATTAGTCTACCTGTGTTTCTTCTTAGCTCATACTCTGTATAGTCGTTTGACATTTCAAACTTTAATCTTATCTTTTTAGCATAATACTTTAATATTGGCATCCTTACAAATGTCATATAAAGCATCTGATAGATTTTATCAAAAGTCTCCTTAAAATTTACTTTATTTTTTACTACCAAGGTATCTTTTGCATATAAAATCGAACTCTTGCTATATTTTCTTTTTAAAACGTAATAATATATAGATAAACTTGCAAGACCTATTAAAGAAACAACAACTAGTACAATTGCTATATTAGTCACTTTATCACCTCCAAGCCATATCTATAAATTCATCAAAAGCTTTTATATCTTCAGTCGACATATTATCTCTCATAGCTTTTATATTTTCTTCACTAATCGGGTTTTTAAATACATATTCTCCATCTACAAACTCTACTATATTTCTATAAGTATAATTTTTAGACTGTGTCATGTGTTGAAAATATTCAACAGCATTATCCATAAATCTATCTAATTTTTGATTTACATCTTTTACTTTTCTATAATCATTATTATAATTATATGTTGGTTCTAATGGAATACACTCTGTTATTCTTTCAATATATCTAGTTCCATCAACTGCTCTTTTTAAATGAATATCAAAATTTATTACTTGAACAACCTGCGTTTCCGCAACTTGCTCTGAAGAAAACATTCCTATCTTTAAGAGTGAGTTTCTAAGTGATGTTATAAGATTTGGAAAAGTTTTAGCATGATGTGTGAATAATGTAAATTTTGAAGCAACCTGTGCCATTTGAATCATCCATGCTGCAACAGGGTCTGTTGAAACCTCACCAAGGATATTAACTCCACCATCTGTTTTCTTTTGAACATCTAATCCTTCTTGTCCAGAAATTGTATCTGTTTCTCTTAGAGATAATATATTATGATATGGGTAAATTTTTCTTAAATGTAATTCGAATGCAGTTTCCTGTACACGAATTGTTATTGTAGGATATATATATTTTATTATAGCCATCAAAAGTGTAGTTTTACCACAACCCTGCTCACCAGTTATAGCTGTAACTCTGGCACCTCTTATTAGATATTTTAAAAGTTCTACTACCTTTTCTTTATTTTTATGTATTAATAGTTGCTCTGGTGAAATTAAAGTAGGCGGAGCAAACTTTCTAACAAAGAATGCCCATGACTCAGAAAAGTTTGGCCTTAAAACAACAACTCTGGAACCATCTTTCATTTCATTTATTTTATAACCTACAGATTCAGATAATTGACCCGGATTATTATACTTATATATATTTTGACATACTCTTTTTAGCTCTGCCTCACTGCCAAAAGATAAAAATGCCAAATACATTGCTTTACCTTTATAAAATATCCAAACTGAATCATAAGACATAGGTATCTTATTATTATTCATTTGATTTAAATAATCATCCATATCAGTAAGTTGATCCAAAAATGATGGGGGTATACCAGATACACCACCTGATACTCCATCTATATTCA
>CALXBV010000069.1 GCA_944386635.1 uncultured Clostridia bacterium | reverse complement strand
ATTACACGAACAACGCCGTTTCTTCTGATAACCTTACACTTTTCACAAATTTTCTTTACAGATGGTCTTACTTTCATTTTAAATCCTCCTTAAAAGTTTTGTTAATTAATTAACAAAAGTAAGTATATAATATATAATAAATAATCCTTTTAAAATAAAAGAATTTTAGGCTCAAATTCTTTTACAGCCGCTTCAAAAAGACTATTTATATCAAGTTAAAAATAATAGGTTATTTACTCTTTCTCCATGTGATTCTACCCTTATTTAAATCATATGTAGATAATTCAATTCTAACTTCATCACCAGGCAAAATTTTAATATAATGCATTCTTAATTTTCCTGATATATGAGCTAAAACCTCATGTCCATTTTGAAGTCTTACTTTAAAAGTTGCATTTGGCAATGCATCAACAACTACACCTTCGACTTCTATAACATCATCCTTTGGCATTTTCTTACCTCCCTATTATTACTTAAACCGCTCTATTAGAGCAAAATATAACACATATATTATAACTTAATTTATAAATATTGTCAACTATTTTATTACTTTTTTTTGATTTTTAAATATTTATAAAAAAAGAAATCTATAAAAATAGATTTCTTTTTTATATTATTTTACATTATTTTCATTTTTCTCTTTTTTTGTCATAGTTAAAATCTCTGGACCATCTTTTGTTATTAAAATAGTATTTTCATAATGAGCTGCCAAACTTCCATCTTCAGTTATTATAGTCCATCCGTCACTAAGCTCTAGTATATCTGGCTTTCCTTGAATTACCATAGGCTCAATAGCAAGTGTCATACCTTCTTGAAGTCTTACACCTCTTCCTGCTTTTCCATAATTTGGAATACCTGGATCCTCATGCATATCTCTTCCTATTCCATGTCCTTGTAATTCTCTTACAACACTATATCCTTGAGATGCTACATATTCTCCAATAGCGTGACATACATCTCCTATCCTATTTCCTACTTTTGCATATTTAATTCCTTCAAAGAATGCTTGTTTAGTAACCTCTACAAGTCTTTTTGCCTCTTTACTGCCCTTTCCAACAATAAAAGTTCTTGCTGCATCCCCATTAAATCCATCTTTTAATGCCACTGTATCAATACTTACAACATCACCTTCTTGGATTATTCTTTTTTTAGAAGGGATTCCATGAATTACCTCATCATTTATTGACACACATATTGATGCTGGAAATGGAGGTACTCCTCTTATTCCTATATCATATCCCTTTTCTGCTGGAACAGCACCTAGACTTCTCATCTTTTTTTCTGCTATTTGATCAAGTTCCCATGTAGACATTCCTGGTTTAATTTGTTTTTCTAATTCTTCATATACTAAAGCAACAACTCTGCAAGCCTCTCTCATATGCTCTATTTCTTTAGAATTTTTTATAGTTATCATATTTCTTCACACTTTCTTTTTTATTTTTTAGCATCTTCTATTACAGATTCTGGATGGGATGATGCATCTACTGTCATTAATAATCCTTTTTGTCTATAATAGTCCAATATTGCCTTTGCGTTTTCCTTATATGTATTAATTCTTTTTGCTAATGTTTCTCTTGTGTCATCTGTTCTAACACTTAAGTGTCCTCCACAATCATCACATACATCTTCAACTTTTGGTGGGAAATCTATTCCATATACTCTTCCACACTTTTCACATTTTTTTCTTTCTAAAATTCTTTTAAATGCTAGTTCATCTGGTACAGTAAGTTCAATAACTTTTGTAATACTTCTACCTAATTTTTTAAGTAAACTATCTAAGAGTTCTGCTTGCTTAAATGTTCTTGGATATCCATCTAGCACAAACCCATTTTTACAGTCATCTTTCTTTATTCTATCTTCTAATAATTTTGTTATTATCTCATCTGATATAAGCATTCCTTTTTCTAATTTTTCTCTTATATCTTCATCTTTTAAGGCAACTTCTCTTAACATATCACCTGTAGAAATATGTGGTATATTTAATGCCTTAGCAAGTATTTCAGATCTTGTTCCTTTTCCTGTAGCGGGACCACCTGTTAAAATATAAATCATTATTATCACTCCTATTTTTTCAACAACTATATTATTACATAAATTATTATAAAAGTAAAGTTTTAGTAAATACTTTTTATAATATATTATATTCACAAGCTCTTATTAATCTATTCATTATTGCTGTTCCGATATATTCTTTTTTCATTCCCTCTATCAAACATACATCCACATCTAATTTATCTATAAATCTTAATATAGAAAATATATTTCTAGAAATTTCTAATTGATTATTAACACTTCCCATTTCTATACATTTTATATTCTTATTTATATAATATATACTATGCTCCTTAAAACATACTATTGCAATCTTTAAACTTGGATTTTCTTTTATATACTTATCCACTTTATCCACCATTATATTATCTTTATCAAATTCAATTAATATTGTTTTGGTGTTAGGTGCATAATGTCTATGCTTCATTCCTGGAGATTCTACTTTTTCATCGTGCTTTACATCTTTAAATACATGTTCATCTAATGTAACTTTAATTCCTAAATCTTCTATATCTTCTAAAGATATTTTTCCAGGTCTCAATATTTTAACAACACTATTTTCAACTTTAACCACAGTAGATTCTATGCCTATATCAGTTTCTCCTCCATCCACAAAAGCGTCCACTTTACCTTTTAGCTCATCATATATATCTTCAAGTTTTGTACCACTTGGTTTTCCAGACACATTGGCACTAGGCGCTGCTATTGGAGTATTACATGCCCCAATTATTTTTAAAGCAATATCATTGCCTGGCATTCTTACACCTACAGTACTAAGCCCCGCTGTTACTAGCTTAGATACATTATTATTACTTTTTAAAATAATTGTAAGTGGACCGGGCCAAAACTTTTCCATTAATCTTCTTTCAATATCTCCAATATCTGTTGTAACCTTTTCTAGCATATTGTAATTACTAATATGTACAATTAATGGATTATCTTGTGGTCTTCCTTTTGCTATAAATATTTTTTTTACCGCATCATCTCTGGTTGCATCTGCTCCTATTCCATAAACTGTTTCAGTAGGAAAAACTATTATGCCACCAGAGTTTATTATTTTAACTATCTGATCTAGTTCACTTTTTTTTACATTTTGTTTAAAATCATATATATTATTCATTTTTTATCCTCGCATAATTATTATACCATTAAAGTCAAATAAGCCTAGAAGATACAATATCTTCTAGGCTATTATTATAAAACATTTTAAAACATTCTATTGTTTTGTTTTATCATCATTTACAAAGTCGTCATCATTAAAACCTCTTAGTTCATCTTTTTTGTTATCTCTTAAAATGCAAAATACTACATATCCTATAGCAAAAACTATAGCGACACCTATTATTATTAGACCATCGGTACTAAAAAAACCTCCTGTTACAGGTAACATTAAATTGTTTCCCATTATCATATACCTCTCTTACGTTGTAACTATATATCAACTTTATATTACTGCAAATATCTAGATTTCTCTATTACTATAATTATCTACATTCATTATATCTTAATAAACTCAAATTAAATAATAATAAAAAATTTTTTAAAATATATCTAATCTTATTTATTATATAACATCCCTAAAGCGTATAGCAATATATCTAAATATTTTATATAAATATATTATCAAAAGATGCTAAATTTAACATTTTTCAATAATAATATCTATATGAATATAAAACATTATATAATAACAAGCTATCTATAAATAGACATAAACACAACTTTTAGATAATACTTAAATTATAAATAATTAAATTTATGAGCTCTAACTAATAGGATTTTTACCTACTTTACTAATAATAATTATCTCATCTTTAAAAATCATAATTTAAAACTATCTCTTTTAAACTATCAACCTCTTCTCTATACTCGAAACGTTAATAATAATTAACATTTTAAATAAATAACTTTATACTTTGTTTGCTTTATAGCAAATTAATCCGTTCATTTATTTTTTCCTTTTTATTTATATTCATATAAACTTATTTATTTTCTAATAGTAATTAAGTGTCATAAATAATATCCTTCAAATCTTTTCCCACATTTTCCATTCCATTTCATACTAATGTGGAGTTATATAAACTTATAAATAGTGTTGGGGGAACTATATTTTAGTGTAATAACCAATTCTATATTATATTATTTAGTACTATATTAACTACAATTTCATTTTCAAATAATTATATTTCTATACAATAATCTCATAATCATCAATTAATATTATTTTTTTCTTAACTGAATTCTAGCATAATATTTTTAGGTATGCAACTTTATATTTTGCATTTTATGTTAATTTGAACTTCTAATATGTATATATTATAAATATTATTACATATATGTTATATTTTTATATAATATATTCTTATTTTATTTATTTTTCCTAATTTTTTATTGAGATTTAGGCATTTAATCACTTTTAAATAAAAAAAGTTACTAATAAAATTAGTAACTTTTAGTTAAAGAATAAATAGAATCATTTAAAATATTTAGTTCTATTTTCTCTCCATCCTTTGTTATATTAATCTCATACTTTGTTTGATTTATTATATAACCTGAATCCGTATCATATTGTTGTACATAATATTTACCTACAGGTAATGAGATTGAAGATCCATTTTTAGAAAATCCATCAATGTCTTGAAGTACTTCTCCTTGCTCATTATATATATAATACTTAACATTTTTTACTTCTTCACCATCACTATTTACAAAATTTATATAAACATTACCATATTCTACTTTTGAACCAATAATGGATTTTATAGATCTAACAACTAAGTCTCTTGAATCTAATATTATATATTGCTTTTTGGAATTGTCTGCAGTATATAATTTAGTATATAATTTCTTTAAGTTGGTACTAACTCTTGCCTGAATGAAATAATTACTAGGTCCGATTAATCTTAATATAAAATGGTTCTTCCGAATCTACTTGTGTAATCTCTTTCATATCTTTATCTAAAATAGTACAAGTATTATCTTCAAAATAACTTTTTAATTCTATATCACTATATTCTTTTAAATCTTCACCATACACTTTTTTTACATATTCATCATTTTCAGAATGAATATATATAGGTCCAACTATAGTTTCTGTATCTGATACATGATCAAATTCTACATTATCTAAATCTACACTAGCTGATGAACCAGTTTCATATACATTTTCAATAGCATAATCTGCTATTTCCTTAGCTTTAGTTACAACTCTATTTACCATGTCTTCATATTGAGACTCACTAGCACTTATCATATCTAAAGAAAATGTACCATTAGATATACCTTCCAATTGTTTTCTAGATATAACTTCATATATAGCAAGTTGAGTTGCAATATAGGCCTCTTCTTCACTCTTAAGTCCCATTTCTTCATAACTTAAATATGGATAGCCATTTATAAAAATGGATGTAAGATCTCCTCTTGTAAAATATTTTGTATATGATAATTCACCTTGAGGAATAATATCATAATTATATGTTACAGAATATGCAACATTATCTCCAAGTTTTGTATATGCGATTTTCAAATATATATTATTTAAATCATCAATCATATACTTTGTAAGTTCACCTGAATATATTGTTTTAGGTTCATTTTTAGGTTTAGTTTCTATAACCGCTTCTTCTTTAGAATCAATAATATTTTTATTTAAATCTTGAAAATAATATAACGCTATATAACTTACTATAAGTAATACGATAACAATCAAAGTCCAGCAAATTCTTTGAATCCTCAATTTCTTCTTTTCTTCCTTTGATAATTCTTTGTGATCTTTTATTATTTGTTTTCCCTCTTCTGTTAAAAATATGTCCATAAGTTTCTCTTTAATTTTTTCCATATTAATTTTCTTCTTTTTGGATTCCATAATAATTCCTCCTTTTTAATAATTTTAAATTTACTATTTAATTATATCATATAAAGCTTTCAAAAGCAAATTATTTACATAAAAAAAGAAGATAGCTTTTACACTATCTTCTTTTTTGTTTTAATAATTTATATTAGCATTCTTCTTTTTTAGAAGATATAGCTCTTGCAACTATATAACCTACTATACTAATTGCAGATACTGCTAATACTATCATCATGTCATCACTTAATATGCCACCTGTTTGTGGTAATCTAGCTTTTTGGTTGTATACAACAGCTTCGATTAAGTCGTTGTTTTCAACTATGCTAAACTCATGTTCTTGACCATCTATTACATATCCATCTGGTGCATCTATTTCTTTAAAGTAGTATGTTCCATATGGTAAGTTGCTAGATGTAGCTATACCATTTTCGTCTGTTATTATTTCTTCTATAACATTTCTTTCAGAATCTAATATAGCAAACTTAACATCTTTTATTGGTGTATTTGTTCCATCTTCAAGTTTAGTTATTTGTAATTTACCTTTTACAAAGTAATTTACTACATTTTCTACAACGTTTTGACCGTCATATTCAATTGTAAACTCATGTAATGTATTGTCTACTACTATACCTTCTGGAGCTTCTACTTCTCTATAATAGTATGTTCCTTTTTCAAGTTCTATAGATTCTGCGATACCTTCATCATTTGTTACCATCTCACATACAAAGTTTTGATCTTTGTCTAAGATTTCAAATTTAACTCCTGCTAAAGGTTCGTTATTTTCGTCTACTTTAATTATTTTTAATTTGCCTTCTTTTATGTTATTAACTACTGTCTTTTGAACAACTTGATTATTTTCATTTAATATGAATTGATGTTCTTCTTCATCCATAACTACATTATCTGGAGCTTCTGTTTCTTTATAGTAATATGTTCCTACAGGTAAGTCTATAGATTCAGCCACACCACTTTCATTAGTTATGATTGTGTCAACAACATTTTTATTTTCATCTAAGATGTCGAACTTAACTCCTGCTAAAGTTTTTCCTGTATTATCATATTTAGTTATTTGTAATTTACCTTTTTCAGGATAGTTTACAACTTTTACAGCTTTCAACTCTCCTTCGTTAGTTAAATTAAATTCATATTCATTTGAATCCATTATATATCCATCTGGAACTGCTATTTCTTTGTAATAGTATGTTCCTGGTGTTAATTCTTTTGATACAGCTATACCACTTTCGTTTGTTACTATTGTATCAACAACGTTTTTACTTTCATCTAGAATATTAAATTTAACATTAGCAATAGGTGTATCTTTATCATCTACTTTAGTAATTTTTAATGATCCTCTGATTTTTTCATTTTCTATGTCTATTCTTAAAACTTGATCTTTAGTTTCTAGTTTAAATTCATATATACCATTATCCATCATTACATTATCTGGAGCTTCAATCTCTTGATAGTAATATGTTCCTAATGGTAAGTCTGTTACACCAGCTAATCCTTTATCATCAGTTTCAATAGTTTGAATTACTTCTTTTTGATCATTCATGATGTTGAATTTTACCCCTTCAATAGGTGTTTGTTCATCATCAGTTTTTACTATTATAACTGTTCCTCTTGTTCTTTCATTTACTACTTCTACATATGTTGTCTCAGCTTTTTCAACTTTAACATTAGTAGTTGCGTTAGTTATTGTATATCCTTTTGGAGCTTCTGTTTCAATTAATACATAGTCTCCAACTGGAACATTAGTAAATACAATTTTACCATCTGTACCAGATTCAACTTCTTCAGCTATTACTGTTCCATCAGCTTTTTCTAATCTAAATTTTGCTCCTGCAACAGGCTGGTCTGTGTCGTCAACTTTTGTTATCTCGATTCTACCATAGCTTTCACCTGGTGTCCAATTTATTGTTATTGGTTGACTCATATTAATTGGGTATGTATCTAATCTAACATAGTCTTGTGTTGCAGCTGATTGTGTATAAATACATCCTACTAATCTATCTACGTCAGATTTAAATACTAATCTAAATGTTGATTTAGACTCACTTGAGCTCATTCTTACATATACAGAATCACCATTAGATATACTTGTTTTTGTATTACCTTGAGCATCTGTTATTCTTGCTGATGATGGAGCATTCTCTAAAGTAGCTGTTAATGATTTTACGTTAGATTTATCTACTCCTGTAACATCTACTTTATATGGTCCAATCAAAGCATCTTCACCAATATAACTTAATTTAGCATTTTCAGTGTTAACTGTTAATGTTGGTACATCTGTATATGGATCAGATTCTGCCATAGCAACTAATTTTTTTGCAGCTGCTACTGATCTTTGATAGAATCCTTCATGTCCATCATATGGTGTTACGTTTTCAACTCTAAATATTAAATGAGACTTGTGTGATTCACCAGTTCTGTTTAATACTTCCCATAACGCCATTTGTGTTGCCATATATGCTTCTTCTTCATCTAGACATCCTAATGACTCTGGTGTACAATTTGGATAACCATGTACCAAAATTGCTAAACCTTGGTCTGATAAGTAATCTCTAAATGTCATAGTACCACTTGGTAATCCCCAAGTATAGTCTATACAGTATGCTGTTACACCACCTAGTGTTGAGTTACCATAGAATACACTCTTGTTATTGTATGAATCCCAACCTACAGTAGTTACTCCTGGTGAATAGAATTGTAATTGATTTGCTGTAGCCTTTACTGCAAATGGACTAAACTCTAAGGTTAGTAATACTATTAGTAGTATCATACTGGCAATTTTAAGTTTTAATCTTTTAGTCTTTTTAAAAAACTTTACCATAAATACATCCCTCCTATAAAACAAATCATAATGTTTTATTCTCTAGTCTACAATATTATTATACCACAATATTCTTTAACAGTCAATGTTTTTAGTGTTTTTATTGCAGTATTAATTTACATAAATCTTATTTTTTAAAAAATATTAAATTTTTGTTAAAGTTCACATAATCAGTATAACACGATCTTATAGCTTTTGTCAACAAATTGTAACTGTTTTGAAAATGTTTTGTAATATATAGTCCTTTACTTATTAACTACTACTATTTTATACCAAAAATAAAATTTTCATTACAATGTCAAAAAAACAAAAAATAAGTGCATTATTTTTAGAAAAATAAATCTAAATTTTAAATAATGCACTTATTTTTTTCATTCTTTCATAGCAATACTATTTCCAGACTCATAACTTTTCATTGCTCTATAGAATATAAATATAGCTACAAGCATATATATGCATCCAGCTATAATAACACATATTAAATCAAATATATTAAAATTATTCATCATATTAGCTGGTAAATAAGCAAGATACGCAACAGGTATAACAGTATATAGTAAAACCTTTATTCCAGTTTTAAAAATATTTTCCGGATATGTTGAAAAAGTTAAAAGTAACATTTCTACATACCTATTAGCGATTGTTTTAGTATCACCTATCCATACAGTAAGTGACCTTAATATTATTTCTGTTGATATAAAAAATACACTAACAAACATGCCTAAAAATACAAGTAATACTATTTTGCTTATATCTCCTCCACTAGCAATTATTCCTATTACAAGGCCATACAAAATATCTCCAAAAGCAGAAAAACTACATTGAGATGTTAATACATTTAATAATACATTCTTTGGCTGTAACAAAAAGCTATCCATACTTCCAGTTATTATATAATCATTAATTTTTCTTATTCCTCCAAAAAAGAAATATGCTATGCCATATGCCATAGAAGAAAATGACCATAAGTATAGTACATTATTAAATGTTATACCTGATGACTCACCAGTATTACTAAATATAACACCCCAAAATATCAAAAAGAATAAGTTATTTATAACCATAAAAACTACTTGTACTAAAAAACTTATCTTGTATGCCATAGCAGATTTAATACTAATTTTTATAGCATTAAAAAAATATCTAATATTATTTTTAACCTCCATTAACATTTATATTCTTCACTCCTTTCATATTTAATATATATACACATATAAAAACAAATACAAAAGAAATTACTTGTGATGTAAGTAAGACTAACGCTGTATTAATATCAAAATCCACCAATATTTTCCCTGGAGCATATATAATATATGTTGTTGGTATAAATTTTAGTATATTTTGAGCATATTCTGGGAAAAACTCTAATGGTGTAAATATTAACAGCAACATTGCTTTAGATATAATAAGATAAAATGATTGATTTTCTTCCGTTATAAAAGCAAGCATTCCTATCAATATTTGTATAAATAAAGCTATAAACAAAGAAATTATCAATGATATAATAAAAATGACTATTTGTATTCCACTTAGTTCCAATGGTCCTGCCATAATTAACCCAAAAGCAATTCCGAAAATTAAATTTACCACAATATTAACTATCGAAGTGGCTTCTTGTGCAAATATATATTTAATAAAACTTACAGGCTTAGTAAGTAGATTTGCAACCTCACCATTTTTTATCATATCAGATACTTTTAAATAATTTTTCTTGCCTATAGAATATGCTATAAATTCACCAGCAATAATATACCATATTAATTGATTTTTGCTATATCCAAGTATTGTTTTATCTTGCAATATAAAATCCCATAAAGCATTAAAAACAAATATGTGTACTGCAAAAGATAATAATGAAAAGAAATAATCTACTTTAAAATTCAATTCAGTCTTTAAAGCAAATCTAAATATTTCCAAATATTTTCTCATATTTTTCTCCTTTCTTTATATATCTTTTTAATAACATCTTCTAATGGCGTTGATTCAATCTGTATATCTACAATATCTCCAATCGATGTAAAATATGATAATAGTTTTCCAATGTTTACTTCATTAGTATCAACAGTAAGCCAAATTTGGTTTCCATCGGTATTATCTACTTTATATTTAAAATTACTTTCTCTTAAATAACTACTATAAGAGATTCTAATTTTTTTAGTAGATAAATATTTAGATTTTAATTCTTCAATTGTAGAATCGGTTACTATTGTACCATGATTTATTATAATTATCCTATTACATAAAGCTTCTACATCTCCGATGTCATGACTTGTTAAAAATATTGTAGTGCCTTTTTCTTCATTCATCTTTTTAATTATTTCTCTAATTCTTGTCTTAGCAAAGATGTCTAATCCTATTGTAGGTTCATCTAAAAAAATAATTTCAGGATCATGAAGAATACTTCCAGCTATCTCACATATCATTCTTTGACCAAGTGAAAGCTTTCTTACAACTTTATCTAAAAGTTCTTCTATTTTAAAAAGCTTAGCAATTTCTTCTATCTTTTCTTCCGTTTTCTGTTTGTCTAAATCATATATACTACATAGTAATTTATAACTATCTCTAACTGTAAGTTGCATATATAATTGAGATTTCTGTCCAAACATACAGCCTATTTTATAAGCTAATTTTTTTCTATCTCTAGATGGTATAAGTCCTGAAACTTTAATACTACCACTAGTAGGTTGAATGATCCCTGTAAGCATTTTAATAGTAGTGCTCTTTCCCGCACCATTTGGTCCTATAAAGGCAACTATTTCACCTTTATTTACCTTAAAAGATACATCCTCAACAGCTTTTACAACTGTTTTGTTTTTAGTTTTAAAAAATCCTCCAGTCTTTACTACAAATACTTTGCTTAACTTATCAACACATATTTGCATTTTCGTATCCCTCCTTTCAAATTTGAAAACATCCTATCTCTATATTAATATTGATATAAAAAAAGATATTCTCATAAAAAGATTCCTCATGAGACTCCTTTTATGAAAATATCTTCTAAGTGTACCTTATATAAGGTTGTGTAGCTCACATAAATGCTTATACACACTCTCATTATATTTTATATAATAGCACATTTTTAAATTTATGTCAACATAAAATTAAAAAGTTAGGTAATTATCCTAACTTTTTAATTAATTCACTAACAATACTAACTATCTTATCAGCATGTTGCTTATCTGTACAATAATGTACATCTACACTTCTTGGAGTATACCCCTCATAATAAGCGCCACCTTCTGTAAGATAATTTTTTTGAAGCTTTGAAGCTACATACAAAGTTGCTTCTGCTTTACTTTCAAAAGAACTAGCATTTCCCGGATTAGAATCTATCGCATTCCATCCATACAAATTATTTCTTTCTATAGCAAATGAAGAAGTACCATATGCACTCTCTAAGCAAGCTAAACCTACCATATATAGTGCATTTACATTATACTTTTCTTCAGCTTCCACAAAAGCTTTTCCTAATCCATATAGATTAGTACCTTCTAAAATTTTATCTATTTCTTCTGATGAAACATTAGATGGCTGCCTCAAATCTGTATTTACAGTTAATTTATAGTTTTTAACTATATCAGTATCTTTTTCTGTAACTACATTTCCTTCTTCATCTTGCATATACTGTTCTTTCATAGAAGCATATACATTACTTTTATAGCCATTAAAATGACTACTATTTAATGCTATTCCTCCCATAAAGAATAATATAATAAAAAGAAGAAATCCTCTTTTTAGTTTGCGTACAAAAATTGCTTTTTTATTCCTTTTAATATTTTTTTTGCTCCCTTTTCCTTTGTAATTTTTTTTCATCTTTCCCTCCTAAATTATTAAATTTCAGATTAACAAATTAATCTATTATAATTATACCATATTTTTAATTTTATGTAAACATAAAAATAGACAGATAATTATCTGTCTACATTTCTATAATAAGCAGCCCATGCTTGCTTTTTTCTATTTGCCATATTAGCATGTGCAGCACTAGGTCTTTCAAAACCCCAGCAAAAAGCTTCTGTAGCCTCATCAACAGAATAAGGATTAGCAAACATTGATGCATATGTACCAGATAATTGTCTTCCTGCTTTTAACTCTTTAACTAGAAATTCTAATTGTACATATAAATCAGTTGCTTCTTTACCTTTAATAGCGGCAAATTCTTCAAGTTGATTTCTTCTTCCATAGCTCCATTGAACTAACCCTAGTCCTATACCATTTGATTCTCTACTTCCTGGATTTAAGCCACTCTCTTGATACATATTACCGTATAATACCAGCAACTTGCACTTTTGAATAGCCCGCATCTATCAAGTAATCCCAAATAATATTTTCTCTGGTTCTGTTCTCATTAGATCCTCTAGAAGTAACTTTTTCTTCCTCCTTTTCTTCAATTTCTTCTGTCGCGACCGCTTCTTCAGTACTTTCATTTTCTTCTTGTTCTTTTTTCTCATTAGTATCTGTATCTGAAGAAAGCTGGTATTCTTCTTTCATTTGACTATATACTTCATCTTTTTTTGTATTAAAAAAAGCCGAATTTGTAAATATGCCAAATAAAAGAAAAACTAAAAACGATAAAATAATCGCTTTTTTAGCTTTCATATTAACCTCCTATAATTAATTATAAATTTGGTGATGCATTAAATTATTATTATGCATATTGCCTATCTCAACCATAATTTAATTATATCATTTTTATATAATTATGTCAACATTTTATGTATAAAAAATAACTGTGCATTGCACAGCTATTTAAATTATATTATTCGTCTTGATCTTCTTGAGTAGTTTCCATCTCAGGAATACCTGTTCTTCTTTGTTTTTCATTTGCTGCTTTATCTCTTCTTAATTGTCCTTCGATTTTCTCTACTAAAGCATCAATTCCTGAATATAGGTCATCTGTATTTTCTTGTGCTAAATAAGTACGTGATTTATATTCTATTCTCATATCAACACGTTGCTTTCCTTTACTTTTGTCTGTAAATGTTACATGACAAATTGTATTTTCGTCAAAAAACTTATCTAGTTTTTTAATTTTCTTTTCTGTAAAGCTTCTTATAGCATCTGTAACTTCAATTCTTAGTCCAGTTAAGTCTAATTTCATAGCAATCACCCCTTTATGCTTATATTATACACGAGAAAAACAAATAATTCAAGTAATTCCAGTAAATAAGCTATTTTATAACATATCAAATATATCTATCTGTTCTGACTTAGGCATTCCATCTAGACATCCAGATTGTTTAAGTGTTTCTATTGCTACTTTACCAATTTTAGATTTTATAGTCATGTCTTCTATAGATGAAAATTTTTCATATTTTTCTCTTGCTTCCACTAGCTTTTTAGCATCAACTTCACCAAATCCAGTGAGTGCTGAAAATGGAGGTCTTATACCATCTTTTTCCACTGTAAATTTATTTACTGTAGATTTATATAAATCTACTGGTAAAAATTCAATTCCTCTTTCATTCATTTCAAGTACAAGCTCTAATATAGGATACATATTCTTATCCTTTTGAGATGCAGCATTTCCTTGGTTGTCTATTTCTCTCATTTTGGCCAAGACTTTTTCTTTTCCATGTAACATAGATTCACTATCAAATTCATCTGCTCTTATAGACATGAAAGCTGCATAATATGCCTTAGGAATATGGACTTTAAACCAAGCTATTCTAAAAGCATTTGTTACATATGCCGCAGCATGAGCTTTAGGAAACATATATTTTATCTTAAAGCATGAATCTATATACCAATCTGGTACATCATGTTTCTTCATTTCTTCTACCATTTCCGGAGTTAACTTTTTAGGAGCTTTACCTTTTCTTACAATCTCCATTATATTAAATGCAAGTCCGGGCTCAAGTCCTTTATTTATTAAGTAAATCATTATATCATCACGTGTACATATTGCTTCACTTAATGTAACTGTTCCGTTTTCAATTAAAGTTTGTGCATTATTTAACCACACATCTGTACCATGAGATAATCCAGATATACGAATAAGCTCTTCAAATGTTGTAGGCTTTGTATCTACTAGCATTCCCCTAACAAACTTTGTACCAAACTCAGGTACTCCATATGTTCCAACTTCAGATTTTATTTGCTCTGGTGTAACTCCAAGTGGTTCTGTAGAAGAAAATATTCCCATTGTTTCTTTATCATCTAATGGTATCTTTGTAGGATTAATACCTGTAATATCTTGTAGCATACGTATAACAGTTGGATCATCATGACCTAGTATATCCAATTTCAACAAATTCTTATCTATTGAGTGATAGTCAAAGTGTGTTGTTACAATATCTGAATACGGGTCATCTGCTGGATGCTGTACAGGGCAAAATTCATATATTGTTCTTCCCTTTGGTACTACTATAATTCCACCTGGGTGCTGTCCTGTTGTTCTTTTTATACCAGTACATCCTTGTGCAAGTCTATTTATTTCTGCTGTAGGCACATTAATACCTCTTTCTTCAAAATAATTTTTTACAAATCCATAAGCTGTTTTTTCTGCAACTGTACCTATAGTTCCCGCCTTATATGTTGTTCCTGTACCAAATATAACTTCTGTATACTTATGTGCTTTTGCTTGATATTCACCAGAAAAGTTTAAGTCTATATCTGGCTCTTTATCTCCTTTAAATCCTAAAAAAGTCTCAAATGGTATATCCATACCATCCTTATCTAAATCTGCTCCACATACTGGACATTTTTTATCTGGTAAATCAAATCCATTGGCATATCCATTATCTGAGAAATCTGAATATTTACAATTTGGACACCTATAATGTGATTTAAGTGAGTTTACCTCGGTAATACCAGTCATATATGCCACAAGAGAAGATCCAACAGAACCTCTAGAGCCAACTATATATCCATGTGCATTAGAATCCCAAACAAGCCTTTGAGCAATTATATACATAACAGAATATCCATTTGATATAATTGAATTTAATTCTTTATCTAATCTCTCTTGTACAATAGTTGGCAATGGATCACCATAAAGTTTATGTGCTTTTTCCATCGCAATATTTCTTATATCATCTTCACAGCCTTCAATATGTGGTGGACATTTTTCATCAGATATTGGACTTATTCTATCACACCAATCAGCTACAAGATTAGTATTAGTAACTACTACTTCATACGCCTTTTCTTTAGATAAGTAATCAAATTCTTTTAACATTTCATCAGTTGTTCTAAAATATAACGGAGCTTGCATATCTGCATCATCATAGCCTTGTCCTGCTTGTATAATTCTTCTATATATTTCATCTTCCGGATTCATAAAATGTACATCACAAGTTCCAACAACCGGTTTATTTAGTTTATCAGCCAAATTCACAATTTCAACATTTATATCTATTAAATCCTGATGAGTAAGTTTTATATATTCAGGTTCCTCATCTTTTGGTCTCTTTCCTTCCTTTTTAACCTTTTTACCAATTCTTTCATAAAATTCATTATTTCCTAATGGCTGTATTTCTAAATAGTCATAAAATTTAGCTATTTCTTCTATTCTACTTCCATCATTTTTTCCTATCTTGTGATCTAATATCTCTTGTTATAATTCACCTTGTTCACAAGCAGATCCTATAATTAATCCCTCTCTGTATCTTTTTAACATAGATCTAGATATTTTGGGCTTTTTATGAAAATTCCATACGTGTGAATATGATACAAGTTTATATAAATTTTTTAAGCCAATATAATTTTTTGCTAAGATTATTATATGATTAGGAGATAAATTTTTAGATTTATCTGTTATATTAGAAAATATATAATTATTTATATCAATATGTTCTTTTATACAATCTTCTTTCATTCTAATAAACATTTTAGCAGTAGCTCTTGTATCATTTATAGCTCTATGAGCACCATCAAGTTTAATTCCCAAATATTCAACAAGTGTTCCAAGTTTGTGATTTTCGACACCATTATATAATTCCAATGACATCTCATATGTATCTATTACATAAGGTTTAAATTCTAATCCTAATTTTTTAGCTTTATTAGCAATAAAGCTTATATCAAAATGAGCATTATGTGCCACAAGTACACTTCCCTTTACAAACTCTAAAAACTGTGGTATCATATCACTCATTTTAGGAGCATCTTTTACCATTTCATCTGTTATATGCGTAAGTTCTTGTACATTAAATGGTATTGGTTTTTCTGGATTTACAAAAGTAGTAAACTCATCTATTATTTGTCCATCTTTTACCTTACAAACGGCTACCTCTGTTATTCCATCTAAATCAGCATCAAATCCTGTAGTTTCCAAATCAAATACACAATATGTATCTTGAGGTGGTACAACAGGTTCAACATCTTTTACTAAATATCCTTCTACTCCATATATTACCTTAATTGGTGCTGCATCTAATATATCCTGAGTTGTAATTTTTCCCTCTTTTTTTACTAAACCTGCATAATTATCTACAATAACATGATTAGCTTCTGGAAAAGATTGAACAACTCCATGATCTGTTATAGCTATAGCTTTATGTCCCCACTTTATAGCCTGTTTTATTAAATCAGTAGCAGAAGTTACAGCGTCCATAGCGCTCATTTGAGTATGTAAGTGTAACTCCACTCTCTTTTCTAGTGCATTATCCATTCTTTCTTGAGGCTTTTCACCTTTACAAATATTATTAACCATTATTGTTAGTTCATTTGAATATGCATCCATTTGTGGTCTACCTTGAAGTAATATATAATCTCCTTGTTTAAGTTTTCCATCAACTTCTTCATATTTTTGCTTATCTAAAAACATTTTACAAGGTACCGTACTTGTCTTATCTGTAACGTCTATAGTTAAAAGAATTTTTCCACTTTTTAATTCTCTATTATCTTTTAAAATTATTTGTCCATTTATACAAACTCTTTCTCCATCAGCTTTAACATCATTAACCTTAGTTACTATAGGACTTTGAATGTTAATTCCAAATATAACATTATCTGGTTGAGGTTCTTTTGCTAATTCCCTTTCTTTTTTCTCCTCATCAGTAAGAGGTGCTCTAGGTGTATATTTAGGCTTTTCCTTTTGATTATTTATATTTTCTTTTTTAATATTAGTGTTTAATGTAGTTTCTGCATTTAAATCTTCTAATTTTACTATTTCTGCCTCTTTAGTTGGTAATTGACATCCTGGTATATCCTTAAATAGTACTTTGTGTCCCTCACCAAACTGCACATCTAAGCTATCTTTTATATAACTATCTATTCTTTTTAAGCACAAAAAATTAGAATATGGTTTTTCCAATTCTATATTTAAAGATAAATCATAATTATTTATATCTATTTTACAATTTTCAAATATATCTTGAGTATAATCATATTTCTTATTTATATTAGATATAATACTATAAACATCATTTATTTCAATATTCTTAGGCTTACCAGTATATGCATAGTTTATTTTAAAACTAGAAAGTTCATATTGTCTTTTGGCACATCTTTCAAACTCTTCAATATCAGCTTTAGGAATATTTTCATCACTATAAGAATCTAGTATAACAGCATTTAATTTTTTAGAAAATTTTATCTCCTTTATATTAGCAGTATTAAATAAATTATTATCTCTAACACAATTTTTAAAAACTTCTTTTACTGTCTTATCCAAGATTCTCCCCCCATTTCATTTCTAAATTATACTATTTTTTTTATAATTTGTAAACTAAAAAAATATAACAAAAAGAACAAAGTAAATTTTGACAATCTATAAATAATTTTGGGGTAATATGTTATTTTAGCCTTTTAACTATGTATTCTATAACACTATTTATTTAATTAATCGTTGCTTTGTACAATTATCTGTTTCTTTTTAATTTAAAAAGCTTTTTCTAATTTTTTGGCATTTTTAAATTTTTACTTATATTTTCATTATTACTTTTTTCTTTTATTGATACTTTTAATTTTTATATAATATAAAAAAGAGGTCAATAATGACCTCTTTTTAGAATAATTTTTCTAAATATTCTTGTTTAAAAGAAGAAAGCAATATTTTGAATTGTTTTTCTTTTAATTTATTAACTGTATCTATTACATTAGATTTTGATACTGTATTATTTTCAAAATTAAAATAGTTAGTACATATATCTATCATAACTCTACCGATATTTTCATTGTAATATTCTGCTGTAGAAAAATTAATAATTTTATTATAGCAGATTTCGTCTTCATTAAAATAATTTGATCTATACTCACAAGAGTAATGCTCTTCTGTCCTCTCCTTTTGAATATAATTATTTTTTCCTCTAAAACGGTTATATTGTTCTTTCATTAGAGTATCCACTCTTATATCATTATATAATAATTCTACTTCTTCTATCCTTTTTATGAAATCTTCGGTTCTTGCTTCATACCTTACGCTATCAAGAGTAGTATTATCATGAGAAAGTATTTTTGAAATAATTAGCTCTAATATATCATTATAATTTTTTAAACGAGCTTTATTTATATTATTAGTAATAATTACTGAAAATTTAGTTACATAGATTATATTATTCTCATTTTTTAAAACTATTGCTTTATCATTTTTGCAAGTTTCAAAATAATCATCAGCCATTGATAATTTGCAATTCGAAATTGTATATTTAATATTATAAATTTTTTGAACAGACTTTTGGTATCCGTTTTTTTACTAATAAATTCGAAAAATCATCTAATTTTTCTTTTACATTCGAGTCAATAAAATAATCTACTCTTATAAGCTCCTCCTGATAAATATCCTTTTTTAAATTCTTTCTTTTTAAATCTCTCATTCAATTTCCTCCTTATTATTAAATATCGAAGTAAAAATATTATGTTATAACGTCCTATTATTATATAGCACTGTCATAATTATGTCAAGTCTTTTTCAAAATAAATTATGTAAAATAAAGAAGTATAAAAAATTTATACTTCTGTTTTCTAAAATTTTTTTATCTTTATTGCATTACCAGACTCTAAAAGTTCTACATGATTTAGTGCTTTTCCTGTTCCTATAGCTACACACGATTGAGCATCTTCTGCAATCATGACAGGAATACCTGTCTTTTCTGCAATTAGCTTATCTAAGCCCCAAACCATGCCTCCTCCTCCAGTTATATATATACCTCTTTCAGATATATCTGCAACTAATTCTGGTGGTGTCTCTTCTAATATTGAATGTACACCTTCTAAGATTTTTTCAGCACATTCAGATAACGCATTATACACTTCATCTGATGTTACCTCTATCTCTACAGGAAGTCCTGTTGTTATATCTCTTCCTTTTACTAGCATTCTTTCAGTAACTGATTTTGGATACATACAACCAATATTTATTTTTATATCTTCAGCTGTTCTTTCTCCTATAATTACATTTCTATTTTTCTTTATATACTTTGCAATTGCTTCGTCAAATTTATCTCCTGCCATTTTTATAGAAGTACTTTTTACTGAACCACCTAATGATATAACAGCTATATCTGATGTTCCACCACCTATATCAACTATCATGCTTCCATATGGCTTTGATATATCTATGCCAGCTCCAATAGCAGCAGCAATAGGCTCTTCTATTAAATACACCTTCTTTGCTCCCGCGTGGGTTGCGGCATCTATTACAGCTTTTTTTTCAACCTCTGTTACACGTGAAGGAACACAAATCATTATCTTTGGTGCAAAAACAAATTTTCCACATACTTTATGTATAAAATATTTAAGCATTTTTTCTGTTATTGTGTAATCAGAAATAACACCATCTTTTAATGGCCTAAGAGCAACAATATTTCCTGGAGTTCTTCCAAGCATTTTTCTTGCTTCTTGTCCAACTGCTAATACTTGATTAGTATTTTTATCTATTGCTACAACAGATGGTTCTCTTAATACAATTCCTTTTCCTTTTACATAAACAAGAATTGTTGCTGTCCCTAAATCTATACCTATGTCTTGTCCGCCAAAAATCACTATATATTCCCCTCTTTCTGTTACAATTATATTACATTTAATGATCTTTTGCAACATTAATTTACAAAGTTATAGATTTAGATTTTGATTAACTAATTTTACTATATTTGAGCTTTGTAGCCATACCTCCTCGTAAATGTCTTTCTGATTTATTTATCTGCAATACCTTTTTTGCCTCTTGAGCAAGTGAAGGGTTAAACTTTTCTAGTCTTTCTGCCACATCTTTATGTACTGTGGATTTACTAATACGAAATTTTTTTGCAGTAGCTCTTACTGTAGCTTTATTTTCAATAATATAATTTGCAAACAACTTTGCTCTTTTTTCTATATCAACCATAATAATACCTCCTATTGAAAAATATATGTAGGATCAACACTTTCATCATTTAAATAAAGCATAAAATGTAAATGAGGATCATCCAAATATTCACCTATTGATGTATTGCCTACTTTTCCTATCTTTTGTCCTTTTACTACACTTTCACCAACAGTTACATATACATTTTTATCTAAATTACAATATACACTCTTATATCCACTCTTATGTTCTATTTTTATAGTTGTTCCATAAAAAGAATCATTTTCTATGCTCTCAACAACACCTTTTTCTATAGATTTAACTTCAGTTCCTTCGTCTGCTGCAATATCTATTCCATCATGCGTTTTCCATTGCTCTAGTGTTTTTGAATATATAACCTTATCTATAGAATACATTTTTTGGATTTCTCCTTTAAGAGGAGAAGAAAAAACAAGCTTTTCCTCAACTTTTGAAGGCGTTGTGACTACTTTTTCTTCAGCCTTAGTAGCCTTTACTACTTCCTCATTTACACTATTATCCATACTCATATCATCTATGTTACTAGATACAGAAACACTACTTATATCTTTGGGTTGATAATCTTCATCAGTAAAAATATCTCTATATTGTATATTAAGAGTAGTAGTTAAAATTAATAACATTACCATTGCTACAAAAACCTTTTTTATATTTCTATCAATAGAAGCTCTTTTATCTTTATCTTTTTCTTTAGCTTCTACTTTAGCTGCTCCTTTTCTTACTCTTGAATTATTTATACTATCTTGTACTTCATCTAATTTTATATCTTCAGATACTTTGCTAAATTTTATTACTTTAGCTTGCTCATCTTTTTTATTAAAATTAACTTTAAACTTATCTAATATATTTTTAAATATATTTTCCATTTTTATCTTCATAATTAATCATTTCTCCTTTGTACAGTATAACCATCTACTATATCTACACCTGTATAATAGTGATGAATTATTTCATCATATGTTTTTCCTTGTTTTGCATAAGTATTTGCTCCAACCTGACTCATACCAACTCCATGTCCATAACCTATTACATTAAACACTATATTATCTTCATCTATATCAATTGAAAAATTTGTAGATTTTATTCCAAAAAGTGTTCTTAAATCTTCCGCTTTTATTTTATAACTTCCAACTTGTATAGTCTTTACTCTACCACTATCTGTATATTCACTTATACTAATATTAAAAAAATCGTCATTTGTTATATCTTCTACATATCCATTATCTATCAGAGTATTTTTAAATACGGAATATGGAATAGTTGTCTGACTTGTTCTATTTTCATAAGTTTCGTCTTCCACATTATCCACAGATTTTAAATATGGTACATCTTCACAAGACCAGATAGCCTTTGCATCTTCTGTTTTTTGAGGACTACTAGCATGAAATAATGCATCAATAATCTCGCCATTATATACAATAACCTGATTTTTTGTCTCAACAATTGCTTTTTTTATTTTTTCCTCCCCTTCATTTATCTCACTTTCTGTAAAGCCTTTATTTTTCCATATTTCTCTTAATTTTTCTAATTGAGTAAAAGCTTGACAGTGATTATAATCATCACAAACGTCTCCCTGTTCTTCCAAGTTATTTACAATTTTATTAAAAAGGTATGTCCTTGCTACAACTGCTTGTGCCTTAATTGCTTCATATTCGTATTTAAATGGAATTTCTGATGCTACAACGCATAATAAATAGTAATTAAGATTAACCTCCTCTATTTCGTCATTTTGTGTGTTATATAACTTAATATTTTCATTTGATTCAAAATTTATTTGCTCCTCCTCCTCTTTTTCTATTTTCTCTACTTTCCTTGATTGTAATATAGCAAGTACAACAATTATTATTGCTAAAATACCTGATATAAAATACAAAAAAGTAAGCCTCTTTTTCAAGATATATCACCCTACTATATATCTATTCATGGCTTACTTGTTTTATTAAATATTTCCTATAAAAAGACAAAAAAAGAACAAGCCTATGCCTGTTCTTTATTGAATATCATCTGCAGCTCTACCATCTGTATCAAATAATACAACTGTTCCTTTTACAAAATCATACACATCTTGTGTATTAATTACCCATATGCCTTTTTCAAGTTGTAGTCTTAAACTTGTTTGTTCTGTAACTTCTTGACCTGGATTTGAAAATCCTAAATATCCTTCATAATCCCACTGTGTTGTATTTACTTGTGAATCTGCCGATTTATTATTCACATTATATGAAATTGTCTCGTTTAAATTAGTATCTACACAAGTTATATCAAACTTAACACCTATATATCCATCAGTTAATGCATTATCTATATTATCTCCTGTTCTTACTGCAATTGTTGTATTTGGAAGCTTAAATTCACCATACCATGACTGAATATATCCAGTATCATCACTACTCATCATTTTATCTGTTAAATAAAACTCTCCAGTAGAACTTCCTATATTTAATGGTTCTAATTGTGTAGACATTGAAGATACATTTGCTGTAGAAGCATTACTTTGATATCTATATCCATCATTTGGAGTAAAATATATTGTATAATTACTTCCAATAAAGCTCTTATACTTTCCAGATGAATCTTTATAATATAAGGTTATATCTCGTATCAATGTAGCACCATCTTTTGAAATATAATAGTATGTTGGCTTTATAGTTATTCTCCTTTGCTTTGTACTGCTAGAGTCAGCCGTATAATAGCCAGTCGTCTTTAAATCGAAGGCTATTCTATATCCAAGCTTCGGTGCACTTATATAACTTGCTGTTGTATGCTTATATGGTCCAAGTGGTAAAGTCTTAGTAGAAGACGTACCTGTAATTCTTAAATCATCAATATTTCTATCTAATAAAGTTGTATATTCTTTGTTATTACTTGTATATACAAACAGCCTTCTTGTACCAGAATAATAATTGTTACCTATCAAAGAATAGTCACTATTTCTAAAAGCACTTTTATATGCTAAATCTGTACAATCAGATATTTTAAAATCATATATTCTAGATACAGTTCTTACTGTTACTGTCTGCATTGCAAAATAATATCCATCTGCATAAAATCTATATCCGCCTGTATACTGAGGATCATTATATGATGTTGCAGCATCAACATCATTTAAAAATGATACTTCATTATTTCCAGAATCATTTATATACTTTCTTGTTGATGCATCTTGAGTTTTATCTATTTGTATTGCAACCTCTTGATCTACTATGTATTGAAGCAATTCATCTGAATTCATATTTGATGCCGCAGCAAGTACTATTATCTTATGATTTGATGCATCTCTAGATAATGTTTCATTAGGTGCAACTGTTGCATAAAAATATGTGTATCCATCATTTTGCCTTGCTGTATTACTGATTCTAATTGCAGTTCCCTTTGGATATGTTATTCCATTATGCACAATATCAAAATCAAAAATCAAATAATAGTAATCTACAAAGTCGGCTCTCATATAATCACTTACATTATTATAATATATAAAATTACTGTCTGTACATCTAAGCTTAATTTCAAATGATGCATCATCTGCTAAAATTGCAGTAGAAGATGATGTGTTCGAATGATTTGCGCTTGTTTCACTTGTTGTATTAACTTCTGGTAAAGCAAGTTGTACTGGAGTATAAACATTTATAAAATGTTCATTTACGGATTCGCTCTCAAATCCTACTGATGTTTGTGATGTTAAGACATCATATGTATTATAAGTTACATTTCCCTTAGCACTTCTTAATCCATTATACTTTCTATAATTTACTATAAATCCACCTGTAACGAAGTCGTTTGCTGATGAATTTTCTGCTTCTATATTATCAATTGTATTATTACTTGGTATCTCTTTAGTTGTAGATGATGCAAGTAATGCATTCAATTCATTTGTTATCTCATCCTTAGTTTCATTTTGAACTGGTAAATCAATTATCTCATTTATACCAGAAAAAACAGTATCATCTGTTGATCCAACTAAATGTCCGGATATTTCTTTTCCATTTTTATTTACAGTGTCCGATGATTTAAGATATGAACTTTCTAATCTATAAACTTTAAAATTATTTACTCTATAGTATACTTCGCCATTTTCTATTATCTTTTCGTATGATAAATCTTTTATTACATATTTGGGTGTTATAAAATATGGTAGTACACTTCCTCCCGCTGGAACATATGTTATATCTGATAACATTTCAGCATCATTTCCTGTCCATACATTTGTATTACTTAATAATCTAGGGGATACAGTTGTTAAGCTTTGTTCAGTATAATAAAAATCTATTATTGTGACATCATTACTTTGTGACTGTTTAGTAACAAAATACGAAGTATTTGACGTACCATCATATTCTATATCCAGACTTCCTGTACCAGCTCGATAAGCATTCTTTTTTTGCTCCATTATATCATATGCCTCATCTAAACTGTACATTGTACATACATTTGCTCCAAGATATTTATAATTTTTTCCCTCTGATTTTACTACCAATGATTTTGTTATATTCATAGTAGCAGCTATGTCAAAATTATAATATTCATTATATTCAATTTCCGCATCATCAGATGTACTATTTGAAAGTAATGATTGATTACCCATTTCATCTATAACTTCTTGAGTAGCATTAGATAAATTAGTTATTATTTGACCAGTGTCCCTATTTATATGCCTTACATATACCTCTCTTCCAGTATCATATGCATATGCATTAGGAATACAAATTAAATTTAATATTATTAATGCAAATAAAAATCCGATTTTCTTCATCTTACTCACCTGTATTAACTATATTACTTTCTGGCTTCACAAGCATAGTATATATAGTTTCCTCCTTAACAAATAAACTATCTGATCCTTCATTTTTTGCCATTACAATATCTGCATACAAAGTATATTCATCATCTTTATACTCAATATTCCCACTCAAGCTATCATCAAATAATAAATTAGTATCTGTATCTGAAGAATCAATTTTTAATTCTATCTTTATTCTTACTCTATAATTTTCACCATCAAAATAAATACATGGTAGCTGAGCTGTTACTTTTCCTGTAAGTTTTATATGATTTTGTTTTACATATTCCACATATTCATTTAATTTATCATTATTAAATTCCTCTAAAGCATATTTTTTTAATTTTCTTGTCATTTGTTCTACAGTTATATCATTATAATCTATATTAACTAAATAATTATAATAACTTTCAACAAAATTTTTTATTTGAGCATAATATTGCTTGTTATCCGCATAAAAATCTATAGGTAATATAAATCCATTAGCTCCTCTATTTATATAATCTAACTCATATACATCTTTAGATATACCAGATAACGTATATGGATATTCATTTACATTACTAGGTAATCTTTCATCATTTATATTTATTCTTGCATCTCCAACAGTAATTGTATTATACTCCTCTGCAAAATTTACTATTAACTCATTTAATTTTCCTTTAAATAATTTCTGATTTCCATTTATATTTTTTGTGTTAACAACGATAACATTAGAATTAATTAAATCATAAATAGCAAGTCTTTGATCAGCATTATATGCATTTATATCTTTAACTTCAACTTTTGCCTCAGTATCTGGTGTTTGTTGTAAAATTTTAGTTTTTATATTATATAACCAAACTAACACTTCTTGATATTTTACTGTATCATCAGCATTTTCCTCAGTTACTTCTTCTTGGCCTATTATTCCTTGCTTTTTAGCATATTCTACCCAAATAGCATTAGAATATGTATTATCTGTAGACATTGCTATTCCTTCTATATCTGGAACATTATACACACACGACAAAATCATTTTCACAGCTTCAGATCTAGTAACTTTTTCTTTAGTTTTGGCACTGCTATTATCATATACTTTATCGAAACCATATACTTTCATTTTACTCTCATAATGCTCATATTTACTATAATTCAAATTAATTAAGATGTAACTTAATATACACACTAAAACTATTACTACTATTACTATTGCTGTTATTATTATATTTCTTATTTTATCTTTTTTATCTTTTTCTTTTCTAATCTTTAGTCTCTCTTCTTCATTTTTATATGAAGGAACAAAATTATTCATTAAGTTACACCTCCTCTAATTATGGATTACAAATTGGACATGGATAAAATCCTGTAAATGTTTGCTTTACTGAATTTAATGTACCTGTTGTTATAGCAGTTGCAGCTTCTTGCTTTGATGTTGCATATCGTGGTGACATATCATCAATCTTAGATAACTTATATTCAGGACAATTTATATCTTTATGGTATAAATTCATCTGTATTTTTGAATCTCTATTTGGTGCTGTAAAATAATATCTAGTTGCTGAATCTAATGTACTCATACCATATGCAGTTGAATTTAAATATTTATTTCCAACCGAAATTCCTTGAACAAATGCTATTATACCAACCCCATCAATCATATTATATAAATCATCTTCTGATGTGACTGGAAAAGAAAAATTATATGTTACCCCTGCTTGTCTTGCATATGTATTATTTGCATTTACAGCATATGACATTTCACTTGCAACAGTATTTGCAATTATTGACTTTCTTATATCTAATAAATGTGATACTATTTTTGATTTTAAATTATTTATACTTTCTTCTCCCACAACACCTGTTACTAAAGAATCATTATTATTTTCATCATCTATATAAAAAGAATGTGTCTGTATATCCTCATCATATAAATAATCATAGCCTCTATGAACGATCATATTATCCATTGTAAATTCTATAGTATGTGTAGATACTACATTTGAACTTTGTCCACCCGGTATAAAATCATAGTCTGTACCGTTTCTTACTATAGAATACGTATATGTAAAATATCTTTTAGGTTTTAGTACTCTCGTAACTTGAGAAGTACCATTTTCTCCAATTACTGTTTCATTTTGTGATACTCTAACCCCATCATATTCTATAACTGCAACAGCTGGCACAAAAAGGTCAAAATATGATTCTGCAACTTCATTTCCTTTTATCTGTAAAACATTATACAAACTATCAAAGAAAGCATCTACTCCAACTTGTGCATTTACATTTATTTTTTTATTTTCACTTCCTGAATAGCCATAATCTATTTGTTTGTCATCACTTTCTACCTGTTTCATTTGATATGCTGCATCGTCTACAGCCGCATTTACTATATTTTGATAATATAGTTCCATCTCTTCTGCTTTGATTGTAAAAGTTATATTTATATATAAAACTATAATAAATGGTAACGTAATAGCTATAAATATAAGAGCAAAATCTGTAATCTTCACCTTTTCACCTCCCTACTGCTGTGGTACCTCAATACTTTCATTAATTTTTATAATTATCTCATCTGAACTTGCACTAGCATTTTTAGTAAAGTTTCCTTGTATTGAATTTGCTGGTAAAAAACATTGCAAAATATTGTATTCATTGCTTGAAAAATAATTATCTCTTTTAGTTTCATCTAATACAAACTTCACTATATATTCACCTTCATCACTTCCTGTAGATATTGAAGATGGTGAAATATAGCAATTAGGATTTTTACCAATTAATCTAATATTATCTGTAATTTTACTTGCAATATTTGTATCATCAGCATTTAATATTTTAATTTTAAAGTTTAATATTCTATCTTGTGCATTTTCAAAATTATATTCTGGAAATCCATTATTTTTATCTGGATCATTTGGATTTTCTAAAGAAATAGTTACAAGTATATCACTTTGATACAATTGACTTATATCTGTATTTTCCCATGTGTTATTTTTTATTGTAGAACCATAAGATATATTTATCT
>CALXBV010000068.1 GCA_944386635.1 uncultured Clostridia bacterium | reverse complement strand
AAGATTTCATCTATCTTTCCTCTCATTTTCATCCCATCCTCTCATTTCTAGACTTAATCTTTCTTCTTATTCTCATTAAATTGCATCTTACTGTATTTTGATTTATTTTTAAAATTCTAGATATCTCTTTATCGTTGTAGCCTCTTATATGTAATAAAATTATCTGCTTTTCCTTATCATTTAAAAACTTAATTAATGAATATATATCTATATTATTTTCTATATCTATAAATTCATCATCAGAATCAGAATATTTCATTTCAATAGTATTCTCAAATGATAAATTATGCTTATTTAAATTCCTATAAATATCATTACATTTATTAATAAGAATCTTTTTTATCCAACATTTAAACTTTTCTTCATTTCTTAAATTTTCAATTTTTATATATGCTTCCAAAATTGTATCTTGAACAGCATCTTTTGCATCTTCTTCATTTCCTAATTTACTTCTTGCTAAGACGTATAATTCTTTTCTATAATCGTCATTAAAAATTAACGAGAATGCTTTTTTATCACCCTTTCTTGCCTTTTTAATAAGTTCCTTATTCAATTTTTTCAACTCCTTCTCATAATTCTTTGCTATTATACCACAAAATTTAACAAAAATTGATACACATTTTTGAATTTTTTTGAAGAAGTAGTATTATATATCATTAATATGAATTTTTAGTTATATAAATAATTTATAGCATCGTTATCTTCTTGCTGAACAGTACTTACTTTGATATCGTTTAATGTTGGACACATTATACTATAACTATTATATGTATGCATAAGACCAAATGCATGTCCCATTTCATGCTTTGCTGTTATATAATTATATGAATCTGATAACCCTGTATTAAATACTATCTCTGTATAAAAATAATTGTATGTTGGTGTCTGTCCTTTTTCAGCAGTCATAGTACCATCAGTATTCCAGAAACTTGTATACCCCAGAGTAGTACTATTAAGATAGCTATCACTTCCTGTATTTCTACCATAAAAATCCATATGTGTTGCATAGTTACTAGACACAGCTGTCATATATATTGGATTCCAGCCATATCCTGTATCTTCCCAGTTATTTGCTGCTGATACAACCTGATCCTGATAACTAGATGCAGTCCAGTCAATATAATAGCAGCAATTACTAACACCTCTTGAAAATCTTACATCATTTGGCATTGTGGGTGTTCTTGCAAAAATACTGCCTCCTACACATGTAGCTAGGGTTAAAGCCATAAAAGTCATTCTTTTTATTTTTTTTCTCATATATACTCCTCCTTAATTATATATTATAAATGATTTATTGTCTATAACACAAAAATCACCCTTTTAACTTTATAGACGAAAAAAGAAAAATTAATGTTTCATACATATGAAAAAAATATCAACAAAAAGTTATTACATTTTTTATTTTATAAAATACCTTGTTGCTTTTGAATATACGTATTAGTTATATATGAATCATCATATCCAACTTCATAACCATAAAAATCTCTTAATATTTTCCTATACAAACTTACACATGATATATAAGTATTACTATCATCACTAATATCTAATATATTCTTTTCCTCTTGTGGAAATAATAAAATATATTTGTCATTCAAACTAGTTTGACTCTCCTCTATTTTTTGATTTATATATTTTTGCCTTTCAAAATCATTTACTATAGTTGAAATTGTTATAATTATTTCCAAAATAATAAGTATCACTAGAGTTCTATCCTTCATAACCATTCTCCTTTCCTATACTCTTTCTAGAAAGATAATTCTATTTTACCATTTAACATATACAAACTTAATTAAAGTTGAAAAAAATAGAAAAAATTAGATTTTATTAACTATTGTAAATATTAAAATCTTTGGCGTTGGACTTCTATTATAAGAAAATCCAAAGTATCTATTAATTTTTTCTAAAGTATTATTCCTAGACATATTATTTATACATGAATAAATATTCCATTTTACTTTATTTGCAGAAACATTGTATTTTTTAGCAACTATTGGATATATATCTTTTTCTAAATTATATAATGCATCATTACTTTTTATAAGTAATACACAATCTATCAAATATTGAACCCCTATATTAGTAACTTCAAACTTTAATTCCTTTATCTCATTTAATATTTTCTTTTTTGTGTAAGTAACTAAAAATGATTCATTACCATCAGATGAATCATAGCTAAGTAAAGATTTCACATTCTCTATATTTCTTTCTTTTAAAATAAAATTACTACTTTCTATTACTTTTTCATTAATACTGTCTAATGTTTTATATAATAAAACTATATTATTTATTTGTAAATTTGAAAAATATTTATAATCTAAAGTTCCTATACTATCATTTATATCAATAATAACTAAAATATAATTTGTTTTTTCTATATTCTGCTTTAATGCACTTAGGCTTGTACATATTTGTGCCTTTAAATTTCCATTACCATTTATGTAAGTATTTATCTCTTTTAAGAAAGAAATATCTTCACTATAAATTAAAACTTTATTCATTTGTTCTTACCACCTTTAAATATCTTCTTTGTTGTATAAATTAGTTTTGTAAATTTCTTTAGATAGTAACAAAAAATGAAATAATGATAAAAACATATTGTAAATCATTTTTTCATTTTACTATTCATTCACAACTTAACATTAAATTTATATTTCATATTATAATATTAAAATTATTAATTTTAATGAAAAGTTGAAAAAAGTAGAAAAAAATAGATTATAATCTAAATCGTACCTCCATTGCATAATTTCTTTTAAACTATACATTAATTTTATTTTTATAAATTAAATAGATTATTATCTTTATTTACAATATACTTTCTATTATAAATTTCAAGCCTAAGACAAGTCTATTAACAAAGTTAAAGTCCTTCGTTTTCTTTTTTAAAATTATAAATAAGTATTTTTTGCATTAATATTATAATAAAATCTGTAATTTCCTCCTTTTCTTTTTATGCAAAAACAAATTTACGGTTATTATACACCTATTCATCTATAATAGAAAATTTGTTGTATAAAAAGACAATTTTATCTATATTTTTTCAATTAAAATAATTCTATTACTAAAAATATAAATTTATAAAAATATTAACTTTTTAAATAAAAATGTTACTAATTTTTTAGAAAAATTTACATATGTCAGATTAAAATTTGGTATTAATTTTTTCTTTCGATAATTATATAGACGATAAAAATTGCATTTTTGTTTCATTTTTATGGAAAATAAATAAAATTTATAAAAAAAAAGACAATATCTACATAATTATTGCCTTTTGATATATTACATATAAAAAATAACATATTTTACAATTTTTACTCAATAACTATTAAAATATACTAGATTAAACTAAATTTCTTATTATATAATAAATTTCATTTATATTCTTACTTTTTACATTTGTATAGACGATAAAAATTATAATTTTGTTTCATTTTGAGCAAAAAAAAATGAGATTTTTAATCTCATTTACTCTTGTTCTACAAAGTTCTCTTCTTTTAAACTTCCGTCTTCACCTTGAACTAATATATTTATCCTTTTTTCTGCATCATCTAATTTTTCTGTACATTCCTTAGAAAGTTTCATACCTTTTTCAAATTCTTTTATTGCTTCTTCTAAGCCTAACTCTCCATTTTCAAGATTAGTTGCAATTTTTTCAAGTTCATTTAAACTATCCTCAAAAGTCTTTCCATTTTCCTCTACCATACTATTCACTCCTTATTTTACTATAGCATCTATTTTTCCATCAATAAGCTTTATTCTTATTTGCTCATCCTTATTTACATCATTAATACTTTTAATAACTTGTCCATCTATATTTTCAGTAACACTATATCCTCTTGTTAGTGTTTTCAAAGGACTTAATGCATCTATCTTACTGATGCTTTTAATACATCTTGTCCTATATTTTTCTACTTTATATTTTATTGATGACTCAGACTTAGATAACAAATTATCTATAATAATTCTATATCTATTTATTTTATCTAATGGTACTTTTTCTAATTTAGCAGCTTTTAATTTCTCTACATATTGCCTTTTTCTATCAATATAATTTTTAATTGCTATAATAGTTCTTTTTTTATCTGTTAAAATCCTATTAACAATTTCACTATACTCTGGATATACCAATTCTGCTGCTGCAGATGGAGTAGGAGCTCTCAAATCTGATACAAAATCACAAATAGTAAAATCAGTCTCATGTCCAACAGCAGACACAACAGGAATATGTGATGCATAGATCTGTCTTGCTAAAGCTTCATCATTAAATCCAAATAAATCTTCAAATGATCCCCCACCTCTAGCAATTATAATTACATCTACATTATTTAAAGCATTAAATGTTTTTAAGCCTTCTATTACTGTAGATGCCACATTAACTCCTTGAACAGCTGCAGGATAAATTAACAAATCTACATTAGGGTATCTTCTTGTTGTAACATTAATTATATCTCTTATTACAGCACCTGTCCTAGAAGTTATTACACCTACCCTTTTAGGTAAAAAAGGTATTTTCTTTTTTTTGCTAGCATCAAAAAGTCCTTCTTTTTGGAGCTTATTTTTTAACTGCTCATATGCAAGATATAAATCACCTAATCCTTCAGGACTCATTGACTTACAATATATTTGATATACACCGTCTCTTTCAAATACACCAATTTGACCATTTATTACTACTTTCATTCCGTCAGCCGGCTTAAATTTTATAAACTGAGCATATCCTTTAAACATAATACATTTTATTGTAGAAGCTTCATCCTTTAAAGTAAAATAAAAATGTCCTGTATAATGCGCTTTAAAGTTTGTTATTTCGCCTCTAATACTTATGTTATTTAATAGTGTATCCTTATCCATTAATTGTTTTATATACTTATTTATATCACTTACACTATATATTCTCTTTTCTTCCATTTTCCTCTTCCTTATCTTCTATTACTTTAGCAATAACGCCATTTACAAAAGATTTAGAATCATTATTTCCATATGTTTTTGCAAGTTCTACCGCTTCATTTGCACTTACTTTATCTGGTATACTATCTACATAAATAATCTCATATATTGCAAGTCTTAAAATAGCTAAATCTATTTTTGCAATTCTATCTAAAGACCAATTTTTTAACTTAGATAATATTATAGAATCGATATTATCTAAATTTTCCTTTACGCCTTTTAATACCATTTGAATATAATCTTTTTCTTCATTACTATTATTATTTTCTTCATAGCAATTATTAAGAATATCATCTAAATTTTTATCCTTAATAAATTCTAATTCGTAAATGCACTTAAATGCATTATCTCTTGCCTTTTTTCTACTCATTATAACTCCCCATCCTAATAAGATATATTATTTTTTAGTATTATCTTCTTTATAATAATATACTTCTTGCTTAAATCCTTTACCTTTGAAGAAATTTTTTATATTTTCCTCATTATCCTGAATTTTTTTACCTAAAAATACTGCACCTACAATTAAAGCAAATAGAATAATAGCTTTAGTTAAAAACTCAACAACACCACATGCATATAATATTACAACAATAGAAACACATATTATTACATATTTATTTTTTACTACATAATCCCAAAAATCTCTCATATTATCACATCCCTACCTTTAATTTTGTTGCTTTTTCTGTGGCTCTATATAAACACCTTTTATTTTTATATTAGCCTCTTTAATTTCAATTGTAGTTTGTTTCTTTACAATAGATTTTATATTATCTTGTATTTTAGCAGATAATGTTGGAACGACCGTATCTGGTAATATTTGAGCATATATATTTGCTTTTATTCCCTCCTCAGATATAGAAACTTCTACTTTTGGATTTACCAATTCTGGATAATTTCTAACTATTGACATTATCATAGATTCAAAAGTATCTCTATTTAAAAATACTGTACCAGAATCATTTTTTATAGCAAGTCCACTTCTTGAATCGTCTGAAGAATCAGATGAAGAGAATAGTCCAATAAGACCAAGCAAAGATATTATTGCTCCAATTATTAATACCCATAATTTATTAGCTACTAAAAATCCTACAGTTGCATCATATAATCCTTCAACCTGAATCATATTAGTAGATACAAGTATTATGAAAACAGATAATATAATCATTAATACTGAGAAAAAACATAAAATAAACTTTTCAAATCCCCTCATAAATCTTCCTCCTAAAACTCATATAAGTTAATATAGCCCAAACTATAATTTTAAGTTCAGGCCATAAATTTAAATTATTATTCTTGTTCTGCAGATTCGTCTTTTTTGTCTTCAGTTTTATCAAAAATAATGCCTTGTACGTTTATATTAACAGCTACGACTTCTAATCCTGTCATATTTTCAACTGAATTTTTAACTGCTGTTTGTACGGCCCATGCTACATCTGGTATTCTAACACCATATTTAACATTTACAAAGATATCAACTGTAACTTTTTTACCATCAAGCTCAATTTTTACACCCTTTGAATACTTTTTATTACTTCCAAGTATTTGATTTATTCCATCAACAAATCCAAGTGTCATTCCTGCAATTCCTTCTACTTCTGAAGCTGCAAGTCCTGCAATTATTCCAATTACATCTTCAGAAATATTCAAGTTTGTAGCAATTTCAACTTTTTCCTCATTATTTTTTTCTACAGCTTCTTCTTCAGCTTTAGTTTTTTCTTTTTTATCACTCATAATTAATCCTCCTTTGTAGATATATCTACTCAACTGATTATATTATAACCCATTTTATAATAAAAGTCACGTATTTAACAAAAAAATCAAATTTTACACAAATTAATCATGTACTATTTTAGCTCCTAGCTTTTTTCCACCTATAAAATGATAATGTAAATGCTTAACTTCTTGTCCGCCATCTTCTCCACAGTTACAAATAACTCTATACCCTTTATCTGATATACCTGTAATTTTTGCAATTTCTTTAAAAGCTTTTTGTATTTGTGCTACATATTCTAAATTTTCATCATTTACATCCTGCAAACTTGTAATATGTATTTTAGGTACAACTAAAATATGAATTGGTGCTACAGGATGTAAGTCTTTAAATGCACATACATATTCATTTTCATAAACAATATCACCCGGTATCTCTCTTTTTATAATTTTACAAAAAATGCAATTATCTTCCATAGCTTTATTCCTCCTATTTTCCTTTCTTTTTATATCTTTTACCTAATTTTTCTTTTAATAAAGATACTAATTTCTCATAGTCACCTTCGATATTTGCTTTATTACATACAAAAGCCTGATTTGCACTAATATATATGTATATTGCATGTTTAGTATCGCATATTTTATGTACATCATCGTACTGTATAGTACTATTTCCAATTGACTTATTATCTCTAATAGTTTCTACTTCAATTTTATCTTTAAAAAACTCAACAACTATATGAACTTCATTATTTAACTTTGAAGTCTTAATTGCTTTCTTTGAAAAAATTATAGGTAAAAATATAACTTCTAAAATCCAAACAACACCTATAAGTCCAATAATAGCTCTCATAATAGGCTCATCCGGTACAAATATAGCATATAATATTAAAAAAATAGCTAATACAGTTACAACTTTATAAATTGGCTTAGAATACATGTGAAATCTATTAAATCTTTTTAAAGTTTCAAAATCGTATTTAGACTTACACCTTACAATTACATCTTCTTCCATAAATAATATCCTCCTCTTTAATTAACAAAAACTGCTTTTATTCTTCTTACACCAGCAGAAACTGCTTCCTCTTTTTTTATTTTTATATGTGGTAATTCAGATGTATTTGATACATGAGGTCCTCCACAAAGTTCTGCAGAGACATCACCTATTTTATATACTGTAACAATATCTGGATATCTCTCAACAAACATACACTCTGCTCCAGATTTTATTGCATCATCCTTTTTCATTTCTTCTTTTATAACAGGATATCCAGCATCTATCCATTTATTTACCAAATCTTGTACCTTCTGTTTTTCATCATCAGTTAATTTATGATCACAAGAAAAATCAAAACGCATTCTTTCCTCAGTTATATTACTACCTCTTTGATGTACTTGAGGTCCTACTACAACTTTTAAAGCAGCATTTAATAGATGAGTAGCTGTATGATATTGAGTTTCAATTTTACCAGTAGATGCAAGTCCTCCTTTAAACTTTTCTTTAGCACCTGCACGTGATATTTCTTGATGTTTTTTAAACTTTTCTTTAAATCCTTCTACATCTACTTCTATTCCTTTTTCTTTTGCAAGTTCCACAGTAAGTTCTATAGGAAATCCAAATGTATCATAAAGTCTAAAAGCATGATCTTTGTCTAATACTTTTCCTTCTACTTTATTTATCATCTTTTCAAATTCTTTTAACCCATTTTCAAGAGTTCTATTAAACTTAACTTTTTCTGTTCTTAAAACATCTAATACAACATCTTTATTTTCTTCAAGTTCCACATAATATTTTTTATTTTTATTTATTATTGCTAAAGCAATCTCCTGTTCCCAATCACTATTTATATCTATATCTAGCTTTTTGGCATATCTTATAGCACGTCTTATTAGTCTTCTTAAAATATAACCTTGATCTGTATTACTTGGTTTAATTCCAGCTGGATCAGCACTAATAAATACAGCACTTCTTATATGATCTGCAATTATACGCATTTCTTTTTCGTGACCTTTATAATCCAAATTAGATACTTTTTCTATCGTTTCTATTATATCATTCCATATAGATGAAGCATAATTATCTGTTTGCCCCTCAAGTAAAGCTGTTACTCTTTCAACACCCATTCCAGTATCAACATTTTTTTGTGGAAGCTCAGTAAATGTTCCATCTTGATTATGATTGTATTGCATAAAGACATTATTCCAAATTTCTACCCAACGTTCATCTGATGTATCAAATTCTTCTGGTATCTCATCATTACTTCTAAAATAAAATATCTCTGTATCAGGTCCACATGGTCCAGTTGACTCCATATTAGGCCACCAATTGTCATCCTCACCTAAATATTTTATTCTTTTTTCACTTATTCCTAAACTTTTCCAAATATTAGCTGACTCACTATCCGCTTCAACTATATCGTTTCCTTTAAATACAGTTACAGCCAATCTCTCTACTGGAATTTCCAACACTTTTGTTAAAAACTCAAAACTCCATGATATACTCTCTTTTTTAAAGTAATCACCTAAGCTCCAATTTCCGAGCATTTCAAAAAATGTATGATGTGTTAAATCTCCAACCTCGTCTAAGTCGTTTGTTCTCATACATTTTTGATAGTCACATAATCTCTTTCCATATGGATGTGGCTGCCCCATAAGATATGGTACTAATGGTTGCATTCCTGCTGTATTAAAAAGTACAGATGGATCATTTTCTGGCACTACTGGTGCACTAGGAATTTGTTTATGTCCTTTTGACACAAAAAAATTTATATATTTTTCTCTTAATTCTATAGATCTCATTATTTATCTATCTCCATTTCGTATTAATTTAAAATGCACTTAAAAGTGCTTAATTTAGCCATTTCATTATATCAAAAAAAGCAGCTTTAGTCAACAAAACTATAAAAGTTATGTATTTTTAATTATTAGTTTACATTAATATATAGGTAATTATATTTTTTAGTCTTTTATCATTTATTGATTTTTGTTTAAAATTATGTTAAACTATTTCTGTTTATATGGAGGTAAATATGTTACAATCAATAGTTGGTCACGCAAGAAGAGCAATTGAGGATTATAATATGATCGAAGATGGAGATAAAATTGCTATTGGACTTTCTGGTGGCAAAGATAGCTTAACATTACTATACTCACTTGCTACCTTAAAAAGATTTTATCCTAAAAAATTTGATATTATAGCAATTACTGTTCACCCTGGTAGTGATACTTTTAAAACAGATAATTTAGAGAAAATATGTAAAGAATTAAATGTAGAATATATAGTATATCACTCAGATTTATCTAAAATAGTATTTGATATACGCAAAGAAAAAAATCCATGTTCTTTATGCGCTAATTTAAGAAGAGGAATCTTAAACAGCATAGCTGTTGAAAATAATTGTAATAAAGTAGCACTAGGACATCATCTAGATGACGCAATAGAAACATTACTTATGAGTATGTTTTTAAATGGAAAAATATATACCTTCTCTCCTGTAACTTATCTTAGCAAATCTAAACTTACAGTTATAAGACCACTTATCTATGTATATGAAAAAGATATACGTGCTTTATCTAGAGAAATGAATTTTCCTATTGTTGGAAAATGTTGTCCCGCAGATGGATTTACAAAAAGAGAATATATGAAAGACCTAATACAAAACTTAAGAAAAGATATACCAAAAGTTAGAGAAAATCTAATCGGCGCAATAAAGCGTTCTAATATTCCTGGCTGGGAAATACCTAAAAAATAGCTAAGTATTAAAATACTTAGCTTTTTATTATGTTAGTTTTATTCTTATTCCAACAACTCCAAATTTTTCTTGTTGCTCTTTTGAATAAAATGTATTTAAACTCTCTAATAAGTCTTCTTTTGTAGTATTATCATCTGAAAAATAGCTTATAGGATAATCTGATAAGATATCTTCAAATGACGGATAAATTAATAAGCCACTTACTTTAGTAATCACATTCTCTTTTAACTCTGGCTCTTTTAGAAATTCTATCTCATCACCAAGCTTAATCTTTTGTCGCTTTTCATCTAATAATCTTAACTCTATAATTTTTGAACCTTTTTTTATGCATTCAAAAAACTTTGGTTTTAATTTTAAAACGTGTCTCATAAAATATCCCTTCCTTTCGCAGTGATTATAACATAAACTACATGTCATAGTCAAACATATATCTTTTTATTGACTTAAATTATTATATAACATATAATAATTTGGCAGGTATAAATCTTAAAACTATATAGGAGGTGTTCTAATGAACAGTACAATTCATACCCTTAAAATAAAGGGCAAATATTTTAACTTTCTAGACAATGGTTCAAAAGACATCGAGGTCCGGGTTGGATACTCAATGATCAAGAAAATCAAAGTCGGAGACTATATTCAATTTATGGAAAGAGGTAATGCTAAATTTCAGGTAGTAGAAGTAAAAATATTTAAAAGTTTTGCTGATCTTTTTGACAGTATTCCGGTAAAAAGGGTTCTCCCTGATATTACAGATAAAGCTAAAGCTATACGTATTTTGGAAGATATTTATCCAAAAGACCGTGAAGCTCTTGGAGTATATGCTATATATTTAAAAAAGTATATACCAACAATAAAACTTCTAAGAGCTTCATCACTAATATCTGAAAATAAGCGTTCCACTTTTTCAACATTAATAAGTGAATGCTACAAAAAAACTGATTTTATCATGCCAGATTATCCTTATCATTTTGAGTGGTATTATACCAAAGTTATTCCAGATATATTTAATGGTAGCCGTGATATATTTGCAGCTATCTATGAAGGAAAAGTTGTTGGCGTTCTTATTGCCAAAAAAGATTCTCAAGAGAAAAAAATTTGTACTCTTTGGGTTGAAAAAAACATGCGAAATAAGCATATTGCAACTTTACTTCTTGAAAGCTCTTTCAGATTCTTAGAAACAACAAAACCATTAATATCTATAGCAGATTACAAAGTTGATTTGTTTTCTGGAATCATAGCTAAATACGACTGGGAAGTAACTCAAAAACTAAAAGGATACTATAACAAATCTGCAGAAATTGTTTTTAATGGTACATTAAAGTAAACGATTTTAACTGATTTTTTGATTGTCCTATAGTAAAAGCCAGCTATTAATATAGCTGGCTCCATTTATTTTTCATTATCTATTTGATCATTAAGCATCTTCTTTATATCCTCATCACTTAAATTTTCAAAAATATTAAAAGTTAACTCATCTTTTGGTCCCTCATCTTTATCTAAATCTACAAGCTTTATTCCGTCTGCCTTAGATACATTTTTCTCTAAGCTTCCTTTTCTACCAATCTTTACTTCTTCATTTTTTTGTACATTAGGTTCAGATTCTACAAATTTTCCTTGCACCATATTATTTACTTGTGGTGGCTCAATATTATCTGTCTGTGGTAATTCTTGATTTTTATCTATATCCACTTTTAAAATATCTTTTTGTGGTGGCGGATTATTATCATCATCAGAATTTGATTTTTTTAGTCTTTTTCTTAAAACAACTATCTCTACAAATTCAACTATTATTAGTAAATACATTAATATTAGTAAATAATTCTTCTTTATTGCTGTCCAAATATATTTTAGATAAGATAAAACTATTTCTTTTTTAGTTTTACTTTCCTGTATATCTTTTAAATGATCTTCCATCTCCTTATCTAAAACTTGCTCTGATGTAGCTGCCTTTACTGTATATTTTATCTTATACTCTTTAATAGTAATACCATCAGGAGCTGTAACTTTTATAATTATTTCTCCTTGTCCTTCATCTACTAAATTATTTGCTCCTGTAATTTCTATTTTTGCATTACTATCTTTTGCAGTAGCTATTACATTTAGTTTATCTACAGTTGATAAAACTTCTCCTATATCATACTCTAATATCTCAGATTGAAAAGCCTTATCTAATTCATAATCTTCTATTATTATATCTTGTAAATATGCATTAGATGTCTCTTTATTACTTGTCTTGGTAACTGTTATTGTATAAATTCTATAATATCCATTTTCTGCTGTAACTTTTATATTAATATAATTTTCTCCGTTTACTATATTATCATTACCTGTTATCTCTACTGTAGCATTAGGATCTTCAGCCCTTGCTAATACTTCTATAGAATTTACATTTTCTCCTACTGCTAATGAATAATCTGTTATATTTTTAGTAAAATTAGGAGTTAAACCTTCCTCACTAATTTGCAAATATCTCAAATAATTATTACCATTAGCCGTAATAGAATTATTATTAGAACCAGTATTAGTATTTGGCGTATTTTGTGTATTATTATCTACTTGTGGTTCTTCCACTTTAGTAGATATATTAATTAGTTTTTCAGCTGTTAAAGTTCCAAGCTCATCCATTTCAACGCCTGCATCAACTGCACCGCTTACTGTAGCCATAACCTTAGTAGAGCCATCTGAAATTGCTCTAAATACATAAGTCTTAGTTCTTATTCCTTGAGACTCTGATGTTTCATCCCACCATACACCTTCATTTAAGCTATCTCCAGATACATATTCTAGCATTTCACTATCATATGAAATGTTTATTGAATCATATGCAGCAATATTAACTCCAAAATTAAAAGTAAGTGTAACTGTATCTCCAACATTTACATCTGTATTCCCATTAATACTTGCTGCATTAATCTTTACTGAAAATGTCAGAAACATAATTACAAATATAGTAAATATCTTCCTTAGTTTTATCATCCTCTAAACTCCTCCTATTGCTCTATAACATATAATCCCAATATATGTCTTTGTATCTTTAGCAAATCTACAGCTTTTGGCTCATCATCCTGTTTATTTATAACTGATGCTTTTATTTGAATTGGCTGAAGTTCTATTTTCTTTAAGATATATCTTTGCAATACTAATAAATCTCTAGCATTTATTATACCTGAACCATCTACATCTCCATAAACAATTACTGTATATTCATTTACTTTTTCATTATTTTTTAAAAATTGTACTTTTGTTCCTGTTCCAACATGATCATTATCTGCTAATTCATTGCCTTCTATATCTATAAATTTAATATCATAATTTGTATTAATTTTAGATTTTATATTTGCTACTGTATTATTGCTTAAATCTATTTTAGATAATACATTATTTTCAAGTTGCAATGACTCATCTATAACTATATCCTCATAGTTTTCATCACTATTTACTATTATTTTAGCTGTTGTCCTATATTCTCCATCATCACTAATAAATGTAACAATAGTTTCACCAGGTGCAACACCCACAATATTTTTTCCATCAATTTTTACAATATTTAAATTTCCTGTTTGAATAGTATACTCTTTATTTTCAGCTGTACTAGGAAGTATTATAGGTTTAATATGCATACTCTGTCCTACTTTTAATGTATATTCATCTCTTTCAAGTGATATAGAAGTAACTCTATTTTGTACAACATCTATATTACAAATTGCACTCTTTGATTGATCATTAGTTACAACTGTTATTGTTACATTGCCTTCTCCTACGGCTGTTACATTTCCATTGTTATCAACAGTCGCTACATCATTATTTGAAGAACTCCAAATTACACTTTTATCTGTAGCATTATCTGGAGTAACTGTTGCATCTAACTTTATAGTATCACCTATATTTAGTTGTGAATACGTTGTATTCAAACTTACTGATTCAACTTTTGTATATTGATATTCATATATCCATTTCTTTAATATATATCCTATTCTTCCATCTTCATATTGTATCTTATCATATAATGTATTTTGGCCAATTCCTATTCTTGTAAATTTAGTTCTATTTTCTTGACCATCCTGTGTCTCATATATCACATCCATTAATGTTGCAAGTGTATCAGGACCTGATCTTATCCAAAATTCATCTACTGCACCAGAATCAGAAGGATCATCAAGATATACTAATGTATTATCTGGTACAAATGTTACATCACTAGGAACTGGCATACTAACTGGCTCTTCTGGCATATTTTCATAAACTGGTATATCAAACTCAAAAGCACTCTCTAACATTCCGCAACTACTATATGCATTATATGTTATATTTGCTTCATTTTTTGCTCCAAAAATGTTTGTCATATATCCTGTACCAAGTAGCCATTGAGCAGTCCCAGGATTATTAACATCAAAACGTTCAAAATATATTGTATTTTGTCCCCATTTTACATATTTATCATAAATATACTGTATTCCACCTAGCATTGCTGCAGATACACTTGTCCATCCATTATTTCTAGCATATTGTACCCCATTTGATACAGCAGAACCAGATGACGAATCATATGCACCTATATTAAAGAAATTATATACACCATAATCTCCATTTATTAAGCTATTATTTATAATATTACCACTATTTTCTTGACGTATTCTTGAAGCAATATGTACTGGATTTATACCAACTTGAGCAGACAATGAATGTATTAGTTCAGCATATGTTGTTCCTAAATCATACCATGTACCATAAGACTTGTACTTATCTTTGTATTCTCCTCCCATAGGTGTAGCACCAAGTACACCATTTATTGCCTCTACAGTTTGTACTCCTTCTACATACCTTAATGCTTCAAATTGAAAGATTCCACTATCACATAAAAAATTTCTAGGATCCATTACATAGGCTACTGCCTGTTTAGAAGCAGTTACATAATTTCCATCCTGATAATAATTTTGTCCATCCCTTTTCCATTCCGCACCATATATGTCCTCAACTAAGCTTATCCCTGCATTTACTTCATAAGTCTCATGAGAAAGTGCAGTATTCCAATCTAAACCTGTATGAACAGCTTTAAATACCCAATTAGGATGTTCTTCTTTTAATGCATTAATATATGGCATATATGAAGCAGGAAAATTATCATCAATATATGATACTGGTAAGTCAGTATACAATGTAGCTTTTATACTATTAAAGTTAATTGTCGAAGCTACAATACACATAATTACAACAGATATAAATAACTTCATACCTAACTTTTTAGTCTTCATTTTTCCCCCTTATGACAATAATCGTCATTATATATAAAATTATATCATAAACGCATACTTTGTCAAAGTATTTAATATAAATTTATATAGTTAAGCTATCTTTTTACAAAATTTTCACAAAATCAAATTTACTAATTAATATAATACAAAAATTTACATAAGCACTACTCTAGTGAAATTTTTTATCATTTAATAATTTGACAAATAAAAATGTATATATTATAATAAGCCAAAGTGTAATTTTTAATTGGAGGTGAATTTAAAAGATTATTACTCTTAGCGCATGGACATAAATTTATGTTGACGAGGATGATAGTTGTCGAACATCAGCGGATACTATCACGGTAATTGGATACCGTTATGATATAGTTAAAAAGCAAAATCTTAATTGTAACAAAGCTATATTAACTCCAATATTAATAAACCGTACATTGAAAAATATAAAATATTTAGGAGGTAATTATATGTGTGGAATAATTGGATACACGACTAAAAAAGATAATGCAGTTGATGTAACTATAAATGGATTAAAAAACCTAGAATATAGAGGATATGACTCTTCAGGAATTGCATTTACAACAGATAAAGTTAATATAATTAAATCAAAAGGAAAAATTGCTAACTTAGAGGAAAAATTATCTAAGCAAGATATAAAATCTTCTTGTGCAATAGCACATACTAGATGGGCAACACATGGTGAACCTAACGAAGCAAATGCTCATCCTCATAGAGTTGGTAGTGTGACTTTAGTACATAATGGTATTATTGAAAATTATTCACAATTAAAGGATGAACTTATGTCTAAAGGATATGAGTTTAAAACTCAAACTGATACTGAAGTTGCTACTGCATATATAGACTATTGTTATAAGCAATATAAAGATAAATTAAAAGCAATAATTGAAGCTTGTAAAAAGTTTAGAGGCTCTTATGCCTTTAACATAATCTTTGATGATGAGTTACAAACTATATATGCTACAAGAAAAGATAGTCCTTTAGTTATAGGATATTCACATGAAGGAAATTTTGCTGCTTCAGATATTTCTGCCATTTTAAATTATACAAAACAATATTCTTTAATTGATGAAGGAGAATTTGTAAAAATAACTAAAGATGTAGTTACTTTTTATAATAGTAAATTACAAATAATTCAAAAAGAAATAAAAACAGCTACTTGGGATGCTACACAATATCAAAAAAATGGTTATGAACATTTCATGCTAAAAGAAATATATGAACAACCTGATGTTATCCAAAACATATATAACAGATATTATGAAAACTGTTCTTACAATGATATAGATTTTACTAAATTTGATAAAATACATATTGTTGCTTGTGGAAGTGCAATGCATGCTGCCTTAATTGGAAAATATTTACTACAAACTTATGCTAAGATACCAGTAATGGTAGAAATAGCATCTGAATATAGATATGCTGAAGAGCTTATTACTCCTTCAACTTTATTAATTGTAGTATCTCAATCTGGTGAAACTGCTGATACACTTGCCGCATTAAGGCTTGCTAAAGAAAAGGGAGCTTATGTTGTAGGTATAGTAAATGCTGTAGGCTCTACTATTTCAAGAGAAGTAGACAAATGTATATATACATATGCTGGGCCTGAGATTGCTGTTGCAACAACTAAAGGATATACTTCACAAGTGGCTATACTTTCTACTTTAGCAATAAATGCCATGAAACAAAATAGATTACTAGATAGTGATAACGAAGAAAAGCTAAGACATGATTTACTAAATATTAAAGAAAAATTAGAACAAGTACTTAAAAACAGAGATGTATATTTAGACATTGCAAAATCAATTTATAATCATGAAGACTTATTCTTTATTGGTAGAGGAATTGATTCTTCTATTTGCATGGAGGGTTCTTTAAAATTAAAAGAAATATCTTATATGCATTCTGAATCTTATAGTGCTGGTGAATTAAAACATGGTACAATTTCTTTAATAGAAAAAGGTACTCCTGTTATTGCAATTGCAACAAATGAAGAACTTTTTGAAAAAACAGTAAGTAATGTAAAAGAGACAAAAGCAAGAGGAGCTTTTTCAATCTTTATAACAACATCTGCTCATAAAGATTATAATTTTAATGAATTTGCAGATAAAGTTGTTATTATACCAAGCTCTACTGAATTTACACAAGCTATATTAGTTGTTACTGCTTTACAGCTAATTGCATATGAAACTGCCAAGCTTAGAAATTGTGACATTGACAAACCTAGAAATCTAGCTAAATCAGTTACTGTAGAATAATCAAAAATGCTCTAGAATAAAATCTAGAGCATTTTTTTATATTGTTTTAAAACTATCTATCTTATATGAATCATTATTATTTTTAAACGTATATCTAACTGTTTCTAAACTATTTTTATCTATAGATCCATTATCTATTAACTCTTTTATATAATTAATTTGTTCACTTTCTATTCCTAAAACATCGTCATTTAATGTAATAGCTAATACAGATTTTGACTTATCATAATACAAATTATTACTAATATTAGATGTAATATCTTGCATTTGTACATTCTTAGTAACATATATCCTATATGCATCTAGTTCTATTCTATCTGAATATTGTAAAATTTGATATGGAATTTCTAAAGTATAATTAAAGCTTGAGCCCTCATAACCAATATGTACTAAAGTAAATACATTACTTGTTGAATCATACTCTAAGCTCTGTTCAATACTCATATAATTTACATCTGAATTACAAAAAGTATCATCAAGTATTTTTTGCATATTTTCTCCAGTAACATATGTAGAGCTATAGTCTTCTGGATAACTCATTAAGTTTTGATATTCCTCTTCTCTATATAACTTATCTAAAGCTATAAGTAATTTAGCTTTATCACTAAGTCCATTCTCATCAAGCTCATCTATTATTCTATTAGAATATATATTAGAATATTTTATGCTATTAGTTAATTGAACTCCTATTCTACTATTTACGACTACATTCTTAGCTCTTTCTTCTCTTTCAACAACTTCATTATTTTCTTCAACCGTTTGTGGCTCTTGCCCTTTATTTTCTTCTTCTTTATCACTAGAATTAAGAAATATATATCCAAAACATATAATCGCTAAAATAATTAAAACACAACATAAAATTGTAACAACTTTACTCTTCATTCTATTCCCCCTATAATCCACACATCATAGAATCAGCAAATACTTGTCCAAAAGCTTCAAAATCCATATAATCTTTTAGCTCAAACGAAAATATTTTCTTTAAATCTGATCTTATTACAAAAATTATTGCATTATATGTAGCTTTACTAATCTGTATTCTTTTTTTTGAATCTACTGTATTTTTGCATTCTTCACATAAGAAAGTATTACTTATATAATCATAATATATATGTTCATCACTACAATCAAGTAATGATTTTGAACAATTAGAACACTTGTCCTCTCTTGGAGCAAAGCCTAAATATGTAAATAACTTTATCTTAAAAGCATTCACAACTAATTTAGGATTCTTATTATACTTATCTAATACATATATAGTATTTAAAAACAACTTCAAAATCTTATCACAATCTTGATTTTCATCTGTTACAGAATTTAAAAGCTTTGTCATATTAAATACAATCTGTAATTTATCAAAATCAATTCTAAGATTATAAAATGTATTTATAACTGATGTAGAATTTAAATAATAATATCCTGTATTTTGATATAAAACAAATTCACTATAAACTAAATATTGTGAGCTAGCCAAAAAAGGACTATTAGTTTTTTTTGCTCCTTTAGCTATAGCAGACACTTTCCCTAATGTATCTGTAAGTATTGTTATTATCTTATCATTATCTTTATAAGCTACTTCCCTTATTACTATACCTTTCACCTTGATAAGCTTCATTAGTTACTCCATCCTTCTTTTCATATATGTTATTCCCATTTAAGGCCATTAATTTTCTATATTCTACAAACGTTTCAACATTACCAGTAATTAAAAATTGCTCCCAAGCAAAATTTTCATACATAATAATCACCTCTTAATTTTATTATATGTATATAAAATAATTAGATACATTAAATTTTTGATTTTATATTTTTTAAATAATTATCATCATCTTGCCAATCAGGTTTTACTTTTACCCACAATTTCAAATTAACTTTATCGCCTAATAAATTTTCTATATCCACTCTAGCTTGTGAACCAATTTTTTTAAGCATTGTACCATCTTTTCCAATTATAATTCCTTTATGTGAATTTTTCTCACAAATTATATTAACGTCTATATCATAGATACTTTGCTTTTGACGATTTTTTCTTTTTTTAAATTTTTCCACTTCAACCTTTATACCATGAGGAACTTCCTCATCTAAGTTATTAAGTGCTTTTTCACGTATTATCTCTTCGATTAACTCTCTTTCAGTTATATCTGTTATATCATCTTCAGAATATATAGGCATGCTTTCAGGTAAATATTTTATTATACAATCTTTTAATATATCTAAACCATCTTCTTTATATACAGATATTGGAATAATATCCTTAAATTCTCCGCCTATAGATTTAAAATATTCATCATATATAGTTATTATTTTTAATATTTTTCCCTTTTCAATTTTATCTATTTTATTAATACATAATATAACATTATTATTTGTATCAGCTATATTTTTCATTATTGTTTCATTAGCTTTATCTAAAGTTGGCTTCGTAGCATCTACCATATATATAATTACATCAACTGATTTTATAGCACTTTCAACATTTTTCATCATATACTCACCCATTTTATCTTTGGGAATATGAACTCCTGGAGTATCTATTAAAATCATTTGTGATTTTTCATCGGTAATTATTCCTTTTATATTAAATCTAGTTGTTTGTGGTTTAGGTGTTGTTATAGCAACTTTAAATCCTACCAATTTATTTACTAATGTAGATTTTCCCGCATTAGGTTTTCCAACTACTGTTATATATCCTGCTTTAAACATATTTTTTCCTCCACATGTTAATTATAACAAAAAAAATACTAAAAAACAATGTTATCAATATCACTTTTTATATTTTTATGTTCACTAACAACATTATATATTGCTTTTTTGGTCGATTTATGTTATAATATAATAGCTATAAAATTATAGTAACTGCAATTAACTATATTGCAGAGATGGAGGGAAAATAATGTTGGTAAGAAGAAATTTACTTCTTACAAAAGAAAAAGAAGTATTTGCAAAGATATTAAAATACAACTTTGAAAATAATACTATTATAGCACAAGTTAATGGGGAAAAAGCCATAATAAAGCCAGAAGACATATCTATATATCAAAATCAACAAAATGTAGGCTATATTTTTAGTATAATGGGATCAACTGTAAAGTGTATGGTTGAAAGTTATTCAAGAAAAAATGGATATATCTTATCTCGAGCAAAACTTATGGAAAATAAACTAAAAAAATACGATAAAGGTGATGTTATAACAGCTACCGTTGTTTCTTCATCAGATAAAGCTCTATACCTAGAATTTGATGAAGGATTAAGTGGAATTATGCATTTAAAAGAAATAACATCTTCAAAGTTTAAAAATCCACTTGACTTATTTAAAATAGGGGATATCTTAAAATGTGTAATAACTAAAAAAAGTGGTCCATATTTCAAATTATCTAGAATTAAAGCATATAATTATATAACTTTAAATATTAGAAGTGGAAAGGAAGTATTATGTAAAATAACAAAAAAATTAGACGATAATTCTGGATATTTTGTAGAAGTATTAAAAAATCCTCAATATTCTGGAATATTTGATCTAACAGAAGAAAATATGAACAATACATATACTATTGGAGAAAATATTCCTTTAAAAGTAGTTCAAGTAAAGGATAACAAACAACTTAGACTTAGAACAATTTAAAAAAGAAAGTATTAAATACTTTCTTTTTTTCACCTTTATATCAAATTTTCATATAATATAATAATTGAGGTGAGTATATGGAGACTTTTTGTTATGACATAGCTATAAGGCAAAAAAAATGTCAAAATGGTATTTCAGTTACAACAGACAATGTATTTACAAATGTAGATGATAATGCTCAAATCAATCTAGCTTATGGATATATTCTAACTATTTTATCTAAAAATAGAAATAGTGTAACTGTTCAAATATCGAATTTTGCATTACTTGAACCTGTAAAATTTAATATACCTAATGACACTTTTAAAACATTTGATCTTCCTGTATACAATGGCACTCTAATATTACTACTGGGTGTTGTTAAAAACAACTGTCCATGCCCAGACATAATAAGGTGATTAATATGAATATAACTTTAAATATAAATGATACTTACTGTACTAACTGCTATAAGAATTCTATAGAAAAAACAGAAACATTTACTACAAGAGATCAATCTGTAGAATTACAAAATAATTATTCCTTAAATGTAATAAGTGTATCAGATACCACATTTAGTGTAATTATTCAAAATGGCAATTGTGTAATTATTAGAAATATATTAAAAGGTATTTCTACAAGTATATTAATACCGTCAAAATGTACACATATAGTAACAATAAAAAGTGAATAAAAAATTAGTAGTTAAAACTACTAATTTTTAAATGCATTTATCTGTTTCTTTGCTTCTTTTTCTTTTAAAGTTTGCCTTTTATCGTATAACTTCTTGCCTTTGCAAACACATAATTCGATTTTAAACCATCTTCCCTTACTATATATAACAGATGGTACTAAAGTATATCCTCCTTGCTTTATATAATTTAGAAGCTTTAAGACCTCTTTTTTATGTACTAAAAGTCTTCTATCTCTTGTTGGATTTACATTATTTATATTTCCATGTTCATATGGACTAATATGCATATTTTTTAATATTATTTCTCCGTTTTTTATAAAAGCAAAACTATCTTTTAAATTACACATACCATCACGTATTGATTTTACTTCTGTGCCTTTAAGTTCAATACCGCATTCTACTCTTTCTATAATATCATATTTATAATTTATCTGTCTATTTTTTATAGAAATATTACTCTTATTTACATATTGCTTTTTCATTATCTCCCCTACTAACTCTTTAATATCTCTGTAATCATATTATCATACATAATTGTTATCTTATTATTTTTATTAGATAAATCTTTTAGTTGATTCATTAACTGAGTTATAAGATTATTTAATTCTATTGTAGAATCCATATTATTTTCATTTATGTATGATGTTAGATTATTTGGTAAATCTATATATACATATTTTGTATAGTTAAAAATATCATTACCTACTTCTATACCAGAATCTATTTCAGCAATAATAGATGACACCTTATCATTACTATCTTTAATTAACATATTTATATTATTAATATAAAAATTATTTTCTCTAGATAAAAATTCTTTATATTTTGAATATAATGTATTTACTTTTTGTCTATTTTCTTCTATAATTGCACTCTCATCTTCAATTTCATTATTTTCTATTTGATTTTCATCTTCTTGTATATTTTGTTCATCTTGAGAATTTTCCTCTTCTCCATTTTGCTGTTCATTTTCTTGTTGCTCAGCTTCTTGTTCTTCTAATTTTTTTAATTCTTCTTGCTCTTTTTTATACTCGTCTAATTGTGTATTAATATCGTTTAACCCTAATTGCATATATTCTAGAGTTGCTCTTGACGTTACATCATAATTTACAGTTGTTTTAATTTCTTCTTTATCATCTACAACCTCTTTTGTTTGTGTAATAGAAGCCTCTATGTAATTATTCATTCTCTCTATCCTATTCTCATAATCTGTACTAATATTCTCTAATAATTTTTGATAATCCATATTCTTTAATGCTTCATCATATGATTTATTTACATTACTTTGTAAATCAAGAATTGCTGATTCATTAGTTAATGAAGTCTTTACTAGCTCTGTAAGTTCATCATCTAAAATCAAGGTATTTTTAGCACTTTGATCAATATTATATAACTGATTACTTACACTAAAATAATTTTCACTATAAGCTGTAACATCTATTCCCAATAATGACATTATTGTAATCTTATCTGATATATCTATTAAAGACTTCTCCATTTTATTGTTCCTATCTCTTATATCTTTAATAGTTGATTGTTTATTCTCATCTATATAATCTCTAAAAATCTTGTTTATCTGATTATCTACGAACTCATCAGCACTACTTACTTGAGATAAATATTGTATACACTTTATTAAAGTTAATTTCAACTGCGCCATTGTCATATCAGTAGAAATTTCATACTCTTTTGTTGAAACAACAATAGATCCAAGCATTGATTCTGGTAATCTTATAGAATTATTTTTTACTATATCTCTTATAGAATATCCATTTGCTACATCTGATGTAGAAATATCTCTTTTTACTCTTAACTTATTTTCAACTAAAGATGACATACCAAAAAATGGAGTATCAATATTAAGTCTAATTGCTGGATAATAATCAAATTCCCTCTGTTTTTTTGAATTTTCTATTTTTAAATCAATACTATTTAACTTTTGATCTATTTCAGATAAATAATCATCAATAAGTTTTATAATTTCCTCTTTTTGTTTCAATTCATCATCTTCAACTTGTTCTTCTTGAACAACTTCTTCGCCTTCTTGAGCATACAAGCAGTCTATAGTTATATAATTGAAA
>CALXBV010000067.1 GCA_944386635.1 uncultured Clostridia bacterium | reverse complement strand
TTCCTTAACATCGTACTTATTAAGAGTTGCTATTCCACTTTCTACGTGGCCTACAGTATTAAATATAGGATATGGTATATATAATGATTTAAACATATATGCAAAACTAGCTGTTCCATTAAAATCTTCTTTTATTCCATTATATTCATTTATATTATATGATCTTTTAGCTTTAGTATCAACCTCTTGAAATAAATATATATCTGCATCCTGTGTTTGTATAAAATTTTTTATTGCAGCTAAATTTTTAGTGACAGTTGTAGCGCTTTTAGGTCTTACACCTTTACCACCATCCATAAAGAAGTCTTGAGTATTATCTAATGATAAATACCCTAAATTATATGTTATAATATTAGCTGTTTCTCCAATTTTTAAAGTTTTTGTTACAGTTCCATCTATTTGTAAAGATTCTCTTTCTTCTGGAAAATACTCAGATAATACTAAAATTGCAAATCCTATTAAAAGTATAACAACTATTGTAATAATTATACCTATTAAAACTTTAGACCATACTCTCGGCATAAAATCATCCTCCGACTAAATTATATAATATAAATCTACTAAAAACAACATTTTTTTACTAAATTATATAATATAATTACTTTCCCGTAATTGGTAAGGTATTGTTTATATCTATATTTTCATTTAGTATTTCAACTAAAACTGTTTCATTATCTTTTTCTATATTAATTTCAATTATTTTATCTAAAAGTTTATATCCATCTTTAGTTTTATATTCTTTTATATAGTATTTTCCCAATGGTATATCATTAGTATAAGCAATACCATTTTCATCGGTATGCAATTCATCTATTACATTCATATTTTCATCATAAACATGAAAGGAAACATTCTCTAGTGGCATATTTTCATCTATTTTAGTAATTTCATTATATTCTTTTGTCTTTTTTACGACTTTTATTTTTCCTTTTTTCTTTTCATTAAAAAATTCTATCTTTTTATCTTCATTTGGCTTTACTTCTATATCATATACCCTTTCATCAAATCTATAATTTTCTAAAGTTTCTTTTTCTTTAACAAATATTTTTGACTGTGAATTATTATATATTTTTAATTTAATTTCTCCTTTATTATCTGTATAATAATCCTTATAATTTTTACCATCAGTACTTATTGAAAAAGTTACACCTTTTAAAAACTCATTTGTATCTTTATCCTTTTTTACTATAGTAATTTCTGTTTCTATATCTTTAAACTTTATATTTTTATTAATATTTGTAGCAAACTCATCTTTAAGTGTTAATACTGTATTTTGATACCCATCTAGTGTTGATATTCCAAGTAAAGCTGCATTTTCTTTAGCATTTATTAATATATTTAAATCTACATTATACTCTTCTTTTACCAAATCTACAGGTACACATATATTATACCCATTACCATTTTTTATAATATTTACATTTTTATCACTACAATCTATATCTATTTGAGTTATATTAGTTGTTTTACTTAAGTCCAAGTTTTTCACATAATATTTTTTTCCATCTATTTCTTCTACAAACTGCTCAGATATAGTTTCATTAAGTTCTACATTAGTATTATTTTGTTTAATGCCACAATTATATATATTCTTAATAGCATTAACTACACATTCATATCTTACCTCTGTGGCTTTTATTGAATTTAAATCCAAATTATTAAGATACGTCCATACCGCAAATTGAGACGCAAATCGCGCTTGACTTTTATTTTCTACCCCAAGTTCTTCAATAGACTTATATGGATAACAGTTTAAAACAATATTATTTAAAGTCTTATCATTTATTTTTTCTTGTGCATTAACTAAATATCCATTATTATTTTCCTCCGCACCTTTTTTACCTAAATCTAAACAATAGACTGAATATTCAACACCATCTTTTATATAATAGTATTCATAATTAGTCTGCCATATCCCCATATATGTTATATATCTATTCGGATCTTTATAACATAAAATTCTATAGTTACCATAAGTAATATCTTTATTTTCAATTGCAAAAATTGGTACTATAGAATTTAAAAGAATTACTGCAACTAATATGTATACCTTTATTCTTCTAATCTGACTTTGCCTTATTATAGCATTAATTCTTCTTGTCTGTTTTTGCATTTTCTCAAGCATTAAATTTTTATATTTATATATTTTCATTTACTTCCTCCTCACATACTGCTTGTACACAAAGCCTATTGTTGGGTGAGGAAGTTATACACGTTATTAAAGTTAATATATCTTCATTTGTATAATCTAGATATGAGAAATCATTATAACTTATAATATATTTTTCTTTTACCACATACGTCTTACTTTTACCATTATACGAATAATATATTTTATCTCCTCTAGTTAAAAGATTAATATCTTTAAAATAATTGCTACTATATCCGTTATTATGTGCTGCTAAACATACATTTCCTGAAAGAAGAGATGAAGAAGGAAAATGCCCTATATAATTTTCTAATATATCATTACCTACAGTTTCTTTTATTTCTATTTTATTTAAATTTATTTTGGGAATTGTTAAGGACCAAACATTATCATGAATAAAAATACTTTCATTTTGATATAAATTTAGATTGTTAAAATTAAGATTAGAATCAACTCTAATATTTATTTTTGGCTTATATATTAAACTCATATAGACTATTATAAAAAGAAATATATTAAGATGCAAACTTTCTCACCTCCTAACAATTAGGTTACCTAAATTATATATTCTCATATGCTTAAAGTCAAAAGTTTTTCATCAAAAAATTATGACAAGAAAAAATTAAAAGATGATAAAAAATTATCATCTTTATTATTTAAAATATAAAAAATAGAATTCCTATAAACATTAGTCCTATTAATATGGTAATTATAACTGAACCAATTGTTCCTAATGCACTAATTATCGCTAAGAAAATCATAGCTATAACATATCCCACTGCACCCGTTATAATTCCAGATATAAAGCCAGATAACAAAGAGAATATAGACATATTTGCTAAAAAACTAATCACTGCACAAATACAGGCATAAATTAGAACTGATTTTACAAAACCTATCTCTCTTGCTACTTTTAAAAGTATAATAATAAAAATTAAGCATAAAATTAAATTTAACATATACACCACTCCTAAAAAAATTTTTTTAAGTTTTAAAATTGACTATTATATTAATATTATATCATACAATTTAATATTTATCCATATTTTTATATTATATGTTCTATTATTTACATAAAAATAGTAGTGCATCTGATAAATAAAATCAATATACACTACTATCATCAGTTTTTACTAAGTCTTTTATAACATCATAATATTTTTGATCCTCATCCCAAAAAATATCATCACCTACTAGCATATAAGCTCTAAGTAAAAACTCTCTTGCTTGATTATTATCATTTGTCTCTACTAATGACTGCCCTAGTCTAAATAATACATATGGATTACTTACTCCATTCGGACAATTTTTAGCCTCAAAAAAATAATCTCTAGCCATATCATACTGTTTATTTTTAAAAAATAAATCACCTATAGATACAAAAATCCATGTTGCTGTCTCATACGATGTCTTAGGATTTGGAATTATATCTAATGCCTCTTTATACTTTCTATAAGCATCTTTAGTATTTCCTTCTTCTAAGAAATCATCGGCAGCTCTGCATATTCTTTCTATATCCTCTGTATAGCTTTTATTAAGCTGCATAATCTCCCTCCACTAAAAATATGAATTCAAATAAGATTATAACAAAAAAAATAATATATGTATACATTTTTTTACAAATTTTTAAAAATATTTTTTTTGACTTTAGTATATGTATATGTTATAATTTTGTTATCAAGGAAGGTAATATTATGGAGGAAGAAAATTTAATAAAAAATTTGAGTTTAACAAAAAAAGGCAAGTATACCACTTGGACAAATACAGGTATGTCTGCCTCAAGAAATAATATATTTGGATATGGAGAAACTGTATGTGCTGCATCAGGAGATCCAACAAAAGTAATTAGAACTATTAAGATTTATAATGGTATAAGAAGATTGGCTAGAATATCTCCAAAAGGTATGCTTATACGTGCTAGTGTAGATGAAGATGGAACTACAGTAAAAATGTTTAAAGTAGAAAGCATTGATGAAAAAAATAAGAAAATATACTTTAAGAAAGTAGCAACACTAAAGAATAAAAAATGGGATGATAATTCTTACACAAAAAAATATAGAGCTGGTATACATTCGGCATCAAGAAGAGCTAAAAAATACTATGAGTTAAAACTTAAGAAGCAAAAAATAAACCCAAAACAAGCTTAGTTTTGGGTTTTTTATTTAACTATTATTGTTAAATAATCTGACACTTTGTCTGATGTATCAAAATTTGCATGAACATTATTATACTCTAACTCATTATATTGGGCATTACTTCTTAAAGTATAATATCTATATCTGTATCCCGTATCTGTTGTTGTAGTAGAAGATCTTGTTCTTAAAAAAACAAAATATTCACCTTTTTCTAACTCATCTAAATTTATATTGCTAATACCATCATCTTCAGATATTGTAGAAAATTCTATTCCATCCATAGAAATTAGATAATCTGTATCAAATTCATATTTATCTCCATCTTTATCCTTTAACACTATTTGAATATTTTGCAAATTACTAATAACTGAATCGGTTATATTCTCCTTTAATTCTCCTTCTATTATTAATCTATTATTATCTAACTCAAATCTATTAACATCACCTATTTGTCTTTCAACAGAAGGTGCCATTTGATCAATAGACTTTACTCCTTGTTCTTCTTGTCTTTTACTATGATTACTTGCAAATATAATACCGCATATAATAGCAATAATTACACCAAAAACTAAAAAGAACAATATAATTCCTCTATTTTCATCCTGTTTTCCTAAGTAATTATTTGTTTTCAAGTTAGTTTTCCCCCTCCATTTTGTATTCTTGTATTTTTTTTGTTAATTCATCTTTTTCATCATTAGATATAAAAGCAGCATTTATAGAATTAAAATTCATATTTACTATATCATTAATAGTTAAATTTGTGTTTTCTATTAACATCAAATATTCTTTTTCAAGAGTAGTATTAGAAACAGTCATATTGTCTGTATTAATTGTAGTTTTTACGCCAGAAAAATATAACTTGGATATTGGATGTGATGCATAGTCACCACATATGCATGTCTGTATATTACTTGTCGGACATACCTCCAACACTATATTTTTCTTCTTTATTTGCTCAACCAATTCATTATCTTCAATAGCCCTTACTCCATGTCCTATTCTTTTTGCGCCAAACTCAATCGCAGACTTTATGCTATCTACTCCATCTGCTTCACCAGCATGTATAGTAAATGGAATATTATTATCTTTTATATATTTAAATATTTTTTCATACTTATAAGTCTTAAAAATAGCTTCTGCTCCAGCTAAATCTAAAGCACAAACTCCTTTATTTAAATATTTCTTTGCTACTTCTACAGTCTCATAATTAGCTTTTTCATTATCATTACCACGCATTATGCATAAGATAAAATTAGATTTTATATTTACTTTTTCTTTAGCATTAATTACAGTCTTTACAACCTCTTCTTGAGAAAGACCTTTTTTAGTATGAAATTGTGGAGCAAATCTGATCTCAACATATATAACATTTTGGCTCTTCAATCTAACTAATAAATTATATACTGCACTCTCTAATTCTTCCTTAGTCTGCATAATTTCAATTGGAAAATCAAACTTCGTAAGATAATCATTTAAATTTTGACATTTTTCATCTGCTATCATTTTATCTTTTATATCTTTATCTGTTAAATTATACTTCTTTTTTATATAATCTACATCTAACGAACCATCTAAATGCAGATGTAATTCTACTTTCGGCATATTTCTTATAAAATTTAATACTTTTTTCTCCATATTTTGCCCTCTTTTTCTAGTATATTTTAACATACAGTTAAATATATTACAATTATTTTTATAAAATTTTCATAATTTTTAATTTAAATAGTTTTTAAGGCAAATTATCAAACATAAATTTGTAATTTTAAGATAAAAAGTAGTAAATTTTATATTATTTACTTCTTTATATTCTTTTTTAAAAGTCTTTGCACTTTAGTCTCAATTCGTGATACATATGAACGTGATATACCAAGTTCATCTGCTAATTCTTGTTGAGTCATACAATTCCCGCCATCTAATCCATATCTTTTATTCATAATATATTTTTCTCGTTTATTAAGTTTTTTTTCTATAAAATCTAAAACTTGCTTTAATACAGTCTTATCATGTATATCGTCAACTGCATCTTTTTCTTTTAAAACCAATGTATCTATAAGCTCCATATCATTTCCATCTTTATCTGTGCCTATAACTTGATTCATTGATATCTCTGCTTTTTGTTTTTTAGAAGTTCTAATATACATTAATATCTCATTTTCTATGCATCTTGATGCATATGTACTTATTTTAAATCCTTTATTATCTTTAAAACTATCTATGGCTTTTATTAATCCTATTGTTCCTATTGAAGTAAAGTCTTCTAATTCTTGCTCATTGTTAGTATATTTTTTAGCTATATGTACTACTAGTCTTAAGTTATGTTCTATTAGCTTATCTCTTGCCTCTTTATCTCCATTAAAATATCTTCTTAAATAATATTCTTCTTCCGTCTTACTTAAAGGCTCTGGATAAAGTTTATCATTAGATATATATCCAAATAATCCAAAAAATTTAGATATTAATTCTAATATAAAAGAAAAAAACATAAATATACCTCCTAGTATATATTTATGTTTTCTCTTAAGTTTTATTTGCTAATTCCACATATCTTTTGTCAAATTTTTAATGTATTCTTTTCTTTTTAAAGTTTCTTTTATATTTTTCTTTATATCTACAATAACATTTTTTTCCATTTTTACATCTACAACATCGCCTTCTTTAAAGCTTTCTTTAGAAATATTATTATCTACATTATACATTTTGCTATCTATTTCAATCACTATATATTTTCCTTCAAATCTATCAATAATTCCTTGCATATTAATCCTCCATATATGCATAGCTTCCTGGTTCTACATTAAATGTTATATTTGTACCATCACTTATACATTCTATTGTTCCTTGCTCATCTGTTCTATATACTGGAATATTTTTTTGCTCTAATTTTTCCATAGTAGTTTTTGTTGGTAAATTATATATATTATCTTTTCCAACAGAAATAACTGCATATTTTGGTGATACTGCATCTAAGAAATCTTTTGATGTAGATGTTGTTGATCCATGATGCCCTATCTTTAAAACATCTGCACTTAAATCAAATCCCTTATCTAGCATTTCTTCTTCAGATAAAGATTCTGCATCACCTGTAAATAAGAATGTATTACTTCCATATGTAAGTTTAATTACTATTGAATAATTATTTGCTGACGAATATTCACTATTATTAGGCGCTAATATCTGAAATCTAGCCTCACCCAAACTATATTCTTTTCCTATCTCAGGCGCAGTAAATTTTTTATTTTTTTGCTGTAAAGCCAAAACTAAATTTTCAAATGTTTTAGTAGTAGCCTGTGTATTTGGAAATAAAAAAGTATCAAAATCATAAGTATTAACAACATCATCTAAACTACCTATATGATCTTCATGAGTATGAGTTCCAACTATATATTCAAACTTATCTATATTTTTTTCATCCAAAAATTCAAGTAGTTCATCTTTACATTCACTTGTTCCACCATCTATTAGCATTGTAGCATCTCCTTGACGAATTAAAATACTATCACCTTGACCTACATCAATATAATCTATTATTAATTCACCATCTACATTAGTTACAGTTGTTGTATTATTTTCGCCTTCATCAACTTTTTCCAGTGAATCTGTCTGTGTAACTTCTCCCAAAGAGTCTAGTAAGTTTACATCATGCAAATTACCTAAGAATACTATAACGCATAAAATTATTACTCCTACTAGCACTTGTACACCTGGATTATTTTTAATCTTTTTTCTTCTTGCCATATAATCACCTCTAATATACTACAATTATATCATAAATTTAAAAATAACAATCACTTTTTGTCTAAAAAAATAAAAGTACCATATACTAAAACATAAATTTTAGTATATAGTACTACAAATTACTTGAAGAATCTGTAATATTTATAAAATATCTAACAAAATAATCCAAATTTTCTAATACATTTAAGTTTTCTTGTGCCAACTCTTCATTAACATAGAGATTTCCTTTTCCTTCAAATTCCATAAAATCATTGTATTCTATAGTTACATATAACACATTATTATACACTGAAAAACTCAATATACTATTTAATTTTCTATTTATTTCTAAAATTCTAGCCATTACACCTGGAGATAAAATTCTTTTTATAGATACTTGATTCATAGAATATACATCATATAACATATCAAACTCTATATTATTCATTCTTACAAGTTGAGTATCATTCCTATTTATAGAAGATACCTCTTCTCTTCCTTTTACATTTTTTACAACTCTAAACTCATTATCAAATTTACTAGGAATGTTAACAACGGCAAATACACCGCCAAAATTGTCCTCTAAACTTTTATCTATAACTCCATCATTTTCTTCGATATCCATTTTTTTAGTTATAATTTTACATACTTCAATATCATATTTTCCATATAATGCTTTAAAATAATTGCTGCAAAAAATTTTATCATGGTCAGGAAAAATTTTTGACTTTTCTACTGCTTCAAGCAAAGATTTATTTTTATTATTATACTCCAAATTTGGAAATTTCTCCTTCAAAACATATGGTATAATTACATTTTCATATATAGCTCCTTTTTTATTAATAGAGAATTTATTTGATAATAAAAGTGCTATAATAAACAAAATACAAACAGTAACTATTAAAATAGATTCAAGATAAATTCCTATTATACCTATAATAATTGGTAAGATTATTATATTTTTTAACAGCTTAAACCTACCATTATCTCGCTGAAATTTAATTTTTTCTTCAGATGTAAGTTTATCTTTCAATATCTCATTAAGCTCCATATTTCTCCCCCAAAAAATATAGTTTACTTTTTTATGATTATACTATAAAAAGAATTTAAATTCCACATTTTTTAAGATTATTTTATAAAATTTGACAAACAGTCAAAAAATATATATACTTATACTATTAAAGGAGTGATTTTAATGATTTCTCAACCTAAAGTTCCAGATTCTTTAGATACATTATATGGTATGGAAGAGTTCTTAGAATTTAACGATACTATAAAAGAGTGTAACATACAAGATGATGTACTAAAAGATTTTTCTTTAGATGAATTAATAATATCCTATTCGAAGGTAAAAAACGTTTCTTTTGCAAACTCCAATCTACCCAAAGCATACTTTAATGATGTGATATTTGAAAATTGTGATTTTTCATTAGTAAATTTAGAAAAGTCAACTTTCAAAAGAGTAGTATTTATAAATTGTAAGTTTACTGGAACTGTCCTTACAGGTACATATTTTGATAATGTAAGTTTTAAAAATTCATACATGTTAGGTGTTATATTAAATGATAGTAATTTTATTAGTGCAGAATTCATAGATTGTAATATGAAAGAAGCGCAATTATCTAATATAACATTTAAAAACATAGAATTTAATAAATGTGATCTTGCACAGTCTAATTTTTCTCATACTTCTATGAATGGTTTGGATTTAAGGAGTTGTGATATTTCTGGTATTATAACATATATTGAAGATTTAAAAGGTGTTATTCTAACAAGTGAGCAAAGTCTAACATTCATCAAGCTTTTAGGAATAACAATTGTTGATTAATGGAAAATGATATAACTTATATAGGAGTAGAGCCAGAAATAAATCCAGATAAAAATTCAAATGAAGAAAAAAATAAAGAAAAATTTAAAACTAAAAAGCATAGTATATCACTATCTAGATTTATATCTAAAACTAAAAGACACATATTAAATAAAAAAGTATTAGCAATTATATTAACTTTAATTATATTATATTTTTTTAACCCTATAACATTTCTACAAACAAAACTTAACCAAAAAAGAGATTTTTATGCTCAATCATATTCTTCTAACTCATCTAATATTGGATTATTTGACTCTTTAGTATATATTAGTGGATATGACTATTATAAAAATTGTAGAAACACCATGGTAATGCCAGCAGATGGTCTTATAACTTGTCAATATGACCTTACACATCAAGGCATTGATATTGCATGTGAGACTTATCAAGGTAATATATATGCTGCCGCAAATGGTTATGTTTGTTATGTTGGACACAGTGAAAAATACGGTAATGAAATAATGATCGAACACAAAATAAATGGAATAACATTATATACATACTATGCCAATCTTTCCATCATACATGTATCAAATGGGGACTATGTATATCAAAATCAAGTAATTGCTCAAGAAGGTGGAAATCCTAACAAAAGAGCTGGAATAATGGATACTGATGGTCATCACTTACATTTTGAGGTTAGAAAATCCAAAAACTCCAATAGCGGACTTAATCCTAATATATTTATAGCTAATTAAAAATAAAAATGATGCATTTTTAATGCATCATTTTTTCGTAGAGGTTGTTTATTTTTATTAATTTATGTCGTTCTTATATACAATCGTATTATACTATAAATTAACTCAAAAATCAAGTAAAAAATAAAATTTAGTTACTTTTTTACTAAATTTATTGTTTTTTAATATATTTATATTATAATTGTTATTTATATTAATATATGTTATTATATAAATTATAAAAGGATGTTGATTTTATGTTATTAAAAATTTTTATTCTTATAATTTTAATTTTACTTAATGGACTATTTGCGTCAACTGAAATGGCTTTTGTATCATTAAATAAAATGGAATTAAATGAACAAATAAAAAAAGGAAATAAAAAATCTAAGAAGATAAAAAGATTATTAGATAACTCTAGTGGATTTTTAGCAACAATTCAGATTTGTATAACGTTAGCAGGTTTCCTTGCTAGTGCATTTGCAGCTGAAACTTTTGCCGAAGATATAGTTGCAGTTATATCTCCACATTTAAATATTTCTGTTTCTATACTAGAGACTATTACAATTATATTAGTAACAATAATACTTTCATATTTTACTCTAATTTTTGGAGAATTAGTTCCTAAAAAAATAGCTTTGGCATATCCAAGTAAAGTATCCTATATGGTTGTTAATTTAATATATGGACTAGAAAAAGTATTATACCCATTTGTAGCATTTTTAACTTTTTCTACAAATTCAGTATGTAAACTACTAAAAATAAAGCCAGAAAATAATGATAGACTTACAGAAAAAGAAATAATAGCTATAATATCTAAAGGTCGAGATGATGGAATAATTGATAATACAGAAAGAGATATGTTACTAAATATATTTAAATTTGACGATACAATAGCAAGTCAAGTTATGACTCCAAGAGATAAAATGATAGCAGTTGATAATTATACAAGTCAAAAAGCTTTATTAAATGTTATAAAAAATAGCAAATATTCAAGAATACCTGTGTATGAGGAAAAACTAGATAATATTATTGGCATACTAGTTGTAAAGGATCTTATAATGCAATATAGCAAAGAATCTAAATTTAATATAAATAATCTAATACGTAAACCTTTCTTTGTTAATGCAAATGACAAAGTAGATGACATTTTCAAAACTATGCAAAAAGAAAAACACTCTATGGCAATTGTAAAAGATGGTAATAAAACAGTAGGACTTATTACTTTAGAAGATGCAATAGAAGAAATACTAGGTAATATATCTGATGAATATAACTAAAATAACCCAATTGAAAAAAAATTGGGTTATTTTTTATCTTTTTCTTCTTATTATAGTGCCTGGTACTAAATCATAAGGAATCTTTATCTTTACTTGTTGTCCTTTTATTCCAGGATTTATTGTCTCTATTTCCTTGTTATTTTTTACATCATATAACTTTTCTATTATAAAGCTACAATCATCTATAGTGTCTGGTAATAAAATTTCCAACTTATCACCTATAGATAATTTATTTTTTATTTCAACAATATAAATATCATCTTTATCCTTACTAATTACTCTTGCTCCATATTCATAATCTAAATTCTCACTTTTTCCATCAAAATCATGTATATCTTGATTATTAATATCAGAAAAATAAAATTCAGATAATCCTCTAGTTTTTACTTTTTCTAGCTCTTTTAAATATTTTGTATAATCGTATTTATCTTGTTCACCTTTACTTTTTAAAATCTCATAGTCATCTATTGCATTTCTATATGCTCTTACAACAGTAGCAAGATAATAATCTGTCTTTAATCTTCCCTCTATTTTTAAGCTATCTACACCCATATCTATTATTGTAGGTATTTGCTTTATCAAGCACATATCTTTTGATGAGAATAAATATGTTCCTTTTTCATCATAATCTACATTTATTTTACTATTAGGATTATTTACCTCTTGAGCAGTGATTTTATATTGCCATCTACAAGGCTGGGCACAATCTCCTTGATTTGCACATCTATTAGCAAGATATTTACTTAAATAGCACCTTCCAGAATATGCATAACATATAGCACCATGTATAAACATTTCAATTTCTAAATCTTTTGGTTTATTTTTCATTATATATTCTATTTGTTCTTTACTTAACTCACGAGCCAATATTACCCTTTTTGCGCCAAAATCTCTCCAAAACATGGCAGAATGAAGACTTACTGTATTAGCCTGTGTGCTTATATGTATATCAATTTCAGGTGCTAATTCTCTAATTTGCATAATTACTCCTGGATCACTAGCTATTATAGCATCTGCTTTTACTTCTCTTAATCTTAAAATCTGATCTTTTATTTCATCATAATCCTTATCATTAGCATATATGTTTAAAGCAACGTATACTTTTTTACCAATACTATGTGCATATTTGATTGTCTCTTCTAAAGAATCTTCATTTAATTCTGCTCTTGATCTTAATGATAATTTTGCTGTTCCAGCATATACCGCATCTGCTCCATACATAAAAGCAATCTTTGCTTTTTCTAAACTTCCTGCCGGTGCTAATAATTCTACTTTACTCATAACTTTTTGTTCCTTTCATTTTTAAATATATTTCTTTCATTTGCTTAGCATCAATATCTTGTGTCCCTGCAGACTCACAAATAATTCGCGGTTCCAATTTTAAATCAATTAGTGCTCTACAAACATTTTCAAAATTTGGACCATATCCTTTATCCTCAAATTTTACATGACATTTTTCTCCTCCGTTTTGAGTATAATCCATATGTGAAAAATGCGCATGGAAATTCTTCATCCTATCAAATCCAAGCTCATCTATATACATTTGAAGTTCCTCTTTCCATAACTCATATGTATTAAGTTTTCCTACACTTCTTGCATATAAATGTCCAAAGTCTATAGTAGGTATTAATCTTTTATCTATTTTACATAGCTTAATAATCTCTCTACTATCTCCAAGCTGATTTATTTTTCCCATAGTCTCTGGACAAATTGTTATATCTCCAAGATCTAGTAAATCGGCTCTTTCTATTGCTTGCTTTAATAATCTACATGCACTTTCTACAGCATAATCTCTTTCAAGTCCCAAAAGTGATCCAGCATGGACCACAATCCTGTCTGCTCCCATAGCTTTAGCTACTTTCATAGTATCTATAATATATTTTATTGTCTTTTCCTTTTTCTCTTCTTCTTGCGTTGAAAGTGAAATGTAATATGGTGCATGGACACTTAAATATATATTATTCTTTTCTGCTTCTTCTTTTATCTGCTTTGCAACACACTGTGATACTCTTACACCTCTAGAGCATTGATATTCATATGCATCTAGTTCCATATTTTTTAAATATTGTGGCATTTGATATGAATTTTTATTTTTTATATAAAAAGCATCTGTACCACCTGCTACTCCAAACTTTATCATAAATTCACCTATATCATTATACACTAGTTTACTTAAAATGTAAATGTTATAAAAAAAATACATCTAAAACACTTAATTATTTAGATGCATTATTAATTTATCTATTATACTAAAATATAAGTCTATTATCTTCGCAGATGGAATAATCATTGTTATTAGCACGCTTATTACAATAAATGGCCCAAATGGAATATATTCTTTTTTCTTTTTTAATATAAAATTATATAATAAAAATAACAAGCTAAATATTGCAGATATAAAAATACTCATTACAATTATCACAATAATATCTTTTACTCCTACTAAGAAGCCAATTGAAGCAAGTAATTTTATATCTCCAAATCCAAATCCCGTCTTTTTGCTAAATAATCCGAAAATTAAATTTATTAAGTAAAAGAACATACCACCGATTACTCCACCTAAAATAGAAGATACTATATTATCCATAGAAAAAAAGTATATATTTTTAATAACTGCCATAATCAATATAATAAAACATGAAGTATGTGGAATTATCATATATTTAATATCCATACAAAAAGCTAATAATAATGCAAATATTGTTGGAATATACCATATAAGTTCATATGCATTAACAAACATCGAAATCACTTCAAAAATAATAAAAAATATAAATATAAAACTTATGTCTAGGTTCTTAAAAGAGAAATTTTTTTTAAAGTTTAAAAATGTAAAATCATTTCCGTTATAAACATAAGCACACTTTAAAAAATTTGATAATATTGTTGAACATAATACTGATATTAAAATAAATATAATTATACTTTGCATTTTGATAAATTTTCCTCTTTTTTATAATAATGGCTAAGAATAACTTTTTCTATTGGTCTTTTTAATCTACTAATAAATATTTCCTTCTTATTAATTCTTTTTACAAGTATAGTCTTTATATTAAATCTATTTCCTCCCCATATATCTGTAAATAGCTGATCTCCTATCATAAGGATTTCACTCTTATTTATTTCTGGGAACTCCATACTAACTTTTTTAAATGCCTTAGTAGAAGGCTTAGATGCTTTATAAAAATATCTAAGTCCTAGCTCTTTAGCTATTCTTTTAACAACTTTTTCTGAAAAAGAGTTACTTACAATATATAGTTTTATATTCTTAGATTTCATATACTTTATCCATTTTTTTATATCTTTAGAATATTTTCCTTTAGAGTCTATAATTGTATTGTCCATATCCATTAATATTAATTTTATTCCTTCTTTTGCAATTAATTCATATGGTATATCTTCAACTTTTTCAAATACATATTTAGGATAGAAATTTCTTAGCAAAGATCTATCATTCAATTTTTTCTCACCGACAATTACTTCCTTTTCCATATTTCAAGCCTCACTTTATAGGTATATATTACTATATTTATACTATTTTTGCAATAAATTTACTATTTTTATAAAAAAAATGACTAATATAGAAAAATTTCGTATAAACTACATTAATAACATAAAAAAAGATATTAGAAATATATTTCTAATATCTTCTTTTGTCAAAATATTTAAAATATTTGGTGGGAATGACCGGAATCGAACCGGTACGAGGTTTGACCCTCGCAGGATTTTAAGTCCTGTGCGTCTGCCAGTTCCGCCACACTCCCGTGTGAACAGTTTTTATTTTAACATTTTTGTATTTAATTGTCAATACTTTTTTTATAAATATTGTTTTCTTATAATAAAATTTAGCTTTCTTATTTTTTCAACTAATGGTGCAAATGTTTCTCTTGTTGAGCAATACTTATCCACCATGGTAACAATAATACTTTCTCTATATTTTGGAACTTTTCTTAATGTTAAAGGCCACATATGTTTTTCAATAATATCTTTTTCAATATCATTTAAATTAAAATATTTTACAGCATTATCTAAAGCTGCTTTAGGATGAGTAAATCCATGTTTTTGAAAAAGTGGCTTTTTTTCCATAACCTTATGCCAATCATATAAAAATAAATCATGTAAAAGTCCTGCTCGTGCTACAGATCTTGCATCTAAATTAAACTTTTTAGCAATCTTGTAACTATAGTATGATACACTTAAACAATGATCAAATGTTGTAGTGGTTCCATGTTGTATATAATTCTTCATAGATAAAACAACATCATTTTCTATTAAATCAGATACATAATACTGATATCTAGCATCATTAATTTGAGATATAGTTTCAGATAATATCTCTTTTATTTTCATTTTTTGTATTTTATTCATATATCACTCACTATAAAAATTATATCATACAATTTATAAAAAATGCAAATTATAATAAAGAAATATTATTATTTGACATATTAATTATAAAAAAGATTGATCAGTCAAAAAAAAAATGATATAATATAGTTTGGCTATAGTACAGGAGGAATAATTATGGTAAAGATTTTATTTTATGACACAAAAGAATATGATAAAAAACTTTTTGAAAGGTATAACAAAGATTATGGATTTGAAATTAAATATCTAGAATCTAAATTAAACAGTGAAACTGCACCACTTGCTAAAGGATATGATGCTGTTTGTATATTTGTAAATGATATTGCAGATAAAGAGACTCTAAATATATTAAAAGATTGTGGTGTTAAATTAATTGTTTTACGTTGTGCTGGATATAACAATGTTGATATTAAGAATTTACCTGAAGGTATAAAGGTTGTTAGAGTTCCTAGATACTCACCTTATGCTGTTGCAGAACATGCTGTTGCACTATTGTTAAGTGTTGATAGAAAAATATATAAATCATATCAAAGAACAAAAAAATATAATTTTACTCTAAATGGATTATTAGGATTTGATATACATGGAAAAACAGTAGGCGTTATTGGAACTGGTAAAATTGGTAAGGTTTTCATTAACATTATGAAAGGATTTGGAACAGAAGTTCTTGCATACGATGTTTATCCTGATGAAAAAGCAGCACAAGAAATGGGATTTAGATATACAACTCTAGATGAACTATACGCAAAATCTGATATAATTTCTCTACACTGCCCTTTAACTGATGAAAACAAAAACATGATAAATAAAGAAGCAATAAATAAAATGAAAGATGGTGTTGTTATCATCAATACAAGTAGAGGAAAACTAATAAATAGTGATGATTTAATTGAAGAACTAGGAAGAGGAAAAATTGGAGGCCTAGGTCTTGATGTATTTGATGAAGAAGAGGACTTCTTCTTAAATGATATGTCTAATTCATATTACAGAAACACTGAACTATCCGTATTATTAAGTATGCCTAATGTTGTAATAACTTCACACCAAGCATTTTTTACAAAAGAAGCTTTAGATAAAATAGGTAAAGTAAGCATGGATAATATAAAAGAATTCTTTGAAACAGGAACATGTGAGAATTTAGTTCAATAAAAAAATGAAATCACTCTAGTTTTTACTAGAGTGATTTTTCCTATTTGGGAGCAATTAAATTTGTAAGTGCAACACTTCCTATAACAATTCCATTTACTATTAGCATTACAGTAGAATTATTAACATTAGAAAATTTTTCTTGTACATACTCACGTATTTTACCAACAGTATTTATTGCATTCTTTTTTATAGTATCAAAATCCATAGCAAACTCATATTCTACAGGAGTGTACGCATATATTACGATTTGTGGTATACCATCACGCATCTCGTATCTATGTGTTATTTGAATCATAATATCACCTAAAAATATTTTCTGTTGATAAATAAATATTATACTTTTTATTGAAAAAATTATAATATATGATAAAATTTAAATTATGAAAAGCAAGTTTTTAATTATATTTTTATTTTTTTATTTATATTTAAATTGTATATTTGGGATGGAAAATTTAGAAAATATACAATCTACAAACTATGGCATATATGAAGCTGATAATCTAAAACTACTATGCAGTAAAAATGAACAAGAAGAAATTTCTATAGCTAGTATAACTAAGCTTATGACTGCTGTAGTTGCTATAGAAAATATTGATGACTTAAATGCTACTCTTACCGTAGACTATTCAATAATATCTCAAAATTTAGATACCGACTTAGCTGTTGCAGGTATTTTTGATGGTGAGCGACTTACATATTATGACTTACTTGCCACAATGCTAATTCCGTCTGGTGCTGATAGTGCTATTTACCTTTCAGAAATAATATTTAATAATAGCACAGAATTTATATCCAAAATGAATGATAAAGCTAAACAACTTCAAATGAATAATACACATTTTAGTAATGTTACAGGTTTAGATGATGAGGACAATTACTCGACTATTGAAGATGTAGCTAAACTCTTAAAATATGTTCTTGAAAATAAAACATTAAAAGAAATAATCAGTACTCCAACATATACAACAACAGACAAACTACTTACTGTATCAAGTACAATATTTAGAGCTCCTCAAAGATATGGAATAAATATAAATTATATCATGGGCGGAAAAACTGGTACGACAGAAGATGCTGGAATATGTTTAGCAAGCTACTCCGAAGATGAAGGTGTAGAACTAATTGCTATAGTAACAGGTGCAAATATGTATTCAACTAGGCCATACAATATAATAGATTCTGAAACATTATATGAATATATATCAGATACATATTCTGTTCAAAATATAATATCTCAAGGCGAAGAAATATTACAGTTAGACACTATAAATTGCAAGCAAGATAATGTTAAATTTTATAGTGAAAAAGATGTAACTAAGTATATTAATATATTAGACAAAAGTAAAATAAATATAGAATACAGTGGAATTGAAACCTTAAACTCAAATATAAAAAAAGGAGAAAAACTTGGTGAAATAAGTATATACTATGATAACGAATTACTAGAAACTAGTGATATAATATTAAATGAAAAATTAGATTTTAGTATAACCAAATGGATTAGTACTAATAGATATCCAATATTTATTATATTAGCCAGTATTATTATATTAATAACTATTTTTTATATAAGACATAAAATAAAAAAATCAGCAAGAAAATAAAATACTTGCTGATTTAATTTTACTCTTTTTTAAATATTACAACACCATTTAATATATTTTTTTCTTTATTATACATATATATTATATGTTCATTATCCTTAAATTCATAATAACAAGATATTATATCTTTATATAACATCTCTTTTTTATAAATAATAGATATATTATTAAAATCTTCAGCCATAATATTGTCTGGCAAAGCTTCAATTGCTATATCTAAGAAGCATAAATTGTTTACATGGTGATTAGCATCTAAATCTCTTTTCATTATTGTATATTTATATACCTCATTTAAATTAGTTGGCAATTTTACTCTCTCATTTAGTTCAGTGTCAAATACTCTTCTTTCTAAAGGCTCATATATTTTTATTATATCATCTGTTATTTTGCGAATGGTATGGCTTTTAGCATCCACAAATACCCACTTAGACGATGCTTTTGCTATTAGTTCTCCATTACAATATACTTCAAATTCTCTTAAAGAATATATTTTATTAAAAAAATTAGCCCAAGTTTTTACAGTAAGAGTATCATTATATCCCACTCTTTTATTTACCTTAAGTCTCCAATATAATATTACCCATGTAGTTCCAGTCCTCTCAATATCTGCAATTCCATGACCTACTTGGCTACTAGCAAGATTTGCAGCTTCTTGAAGTATACGTATAAATCCTTTATCTGTTATCATATAATCTATTCCAACATCAAGTACAGTAACTTTTTCGTTACACTCAAATATTCCACTCATGATATATTTCTCCTCTTTTACTTAAAAAGCCTCATAATACTATAAAGTATTATAAGGCTTTTACGTATTATGTTTTGGTGACCCCTACGGGAATCGAACCCATGATTCGACCTTGAGAGGGTCGCGTCTTAACCGCTTGACCAAGGGGCCATTACAGTAGTATTATAGCATAAATTATTTTTCTAGTAAAGTTTTTTATAAAAAAAATTCAAATTTATACTATAAACTACTTTAAAGTACAAACAATGTTACGGATAAAAAGTGACATATTGAACCACCTAACACAAATAGATGCCAAATAGTATGAAAATACCTTAAATTCTTTTTTTGTAAAGCATAAAATATAACACCTAATGTGTAAGATAATCCACCAGCTAAAAGCAAATAAAAACCAGCCATTGCATTGTTTATCTTAAAAAATTCTATTATTTCTGGAATTGCTATTACAACTACCCATCCCATAACTATATAAGATACTATATTTAACACCTTAAATTTGTTTTTAAAAAAAGCATATAGTATTGTACCTAAAATAGCAATCCCCCATACTATTGAAAATATAACCCAAGCTTTAATTGGATCAACACTTCTTAAAGCTACAAGTGTAAAAGGTGTATAAGAACCTGCGATAAGCAAATATATTGTGCAATGATCAAACACCTTTAGTACTTTTTTTGCCTTTTCATTACTAATAGCATGATACAATGTAGACATTGTATATAATATTATTAGACTTGCACCAAATATAGCAGATGTAACTACACCCATTGTATTATGATGTATTGCAGCTACAACAACCATTATAACAAGTGCTGCTATAGAAAGTAACGATCCTATACCATGCGTAATAGAATTAGAAATTTCTTCTCCTAGAGTATATAATTTTTTACTACTCATCTATAAATTCACCTAAGAAATATTTTTTCTTTCCTTTACGTACTACTACATATCTACCATTTAAAGCAGACTCTTTATTTATAGCAAACTCCAAACTATCAATTTTATCACCATTGACATATATACTTCCTGATGATATAAATTCTCTTGCTTCCCTTTTACTTGAACAAATTTTGCTATTTGCAAGAAAATCTACTATATTTTCAGAATCTTTTATATTGATATGATCAACTTTTGAAAATATTTTGCCTATCTGATCAGTTGGTATTTTTTTTATATCGCCACTAAATAAAGCTCTACTTATCTCTAAAGCCTTTTGGTATTCCTCTTCACCATGAATATCACGTACTACCTCATGAGCAAGAGCCTCTTGTGCAATTCTCTTTTCAGGAGCTTCCAAATGTCTTTTCATTATATCTTCTATTTCATCTTTACTAAGAAATGTAAATCTTTTTAGATAAATTTCCATCATACTATCTTCTAGATTATATAAATACTGATACAATTCATATGCAGATGTCTTATTTATATCTAACCATACAGCATTTCCTTCAGATTTTCCCATTTTCTTTCCTTGAGAATCAACAGCTAGTGGTATTGAGAAGGCATATACTTCTTCTCCAGTCAATTTACGTATTATTTCTATGCCTGTAGTCAAATTTCCCCACTGATCTGAACCACCTATTTGTAATGTAACACCATACTCATCATGTAAATGCTTAAAATCTACACCCTGAATTAGCATGTATGAAAACTCGGCATACGAAATACCTATCTCAAGTTGTCTTTTTACTAAATCTTTATTTATCATATAATTTACATTAATATATTTTCCATAGTCTCTTAAAAAATCTATATAATTAACATCTTTAAACCAATCATAATTGTTAACGCACTTGATACCAAATAATTTCTCTACCTGTGCTTTTAATTTTCCAAAATTACTCTCGATTACTTTTGCATCAGCCTTTTCTCTTTCACCTGTTCCTCTTGGATCTCCAACAAGTCCTGTTGCACCGCCAACAAGAAGTATAGGCTTATGTCCTGCTTTTTGCAATCTCTTTGCTACAAGAAATGTAGAGTAATGGCCAATATGCAAACTATCTGCTGTAGGATCAGTTCCAAGATAAAAAGTTAGTTTTTCATTATTTAATTTTTCTATTAAATCCTCACTACTAATATCTTTTATTAAACCTCTCCATTGTAAATCTTCATATAAAGTCATTTCTTTTCCCATTTATCTCCCACCTTTACTCTAAATATGATATTTAGTATATCATATTTATTTTTAAAGTACAATACTCGTAAAAAGGAAAAATAGCAAATAATATAATTATACTTGAATTAATAAAATAAAGATTATACCTTTCAACACAACTTTTAATATATTTTATTTCCATTAAAATATAAAAAGATAATAACTAGAAAATACTAACTATTATCTTTTTAATTTTACTATATTCTTATTTTTTCTCCAACATAAATTAGATTTGGATTTTGTATATCATTTATTCTAACTAATTCATCTACAGTTGTGCCATACGTTTGTGCTATTTCAGATAATGTATCGCCTGGTTTTACTAAATATATAACCTTTCCAGTTGCATGTACATTATATCTAACAGTTTCAATTTTTAATACCTGACCTACATATATCTCATTAGGATTTCGTATACTATTTTCTCTTGCTATACTTTCAACTGTGACATTATATTCGTCCGCTATTTCAGATAATGTGTCACCAGCTTTTACAGTATAAAATATAGTACTATTTTCTGAATTTTGCACTGCATTTTGAGTAGTTGGTATTCTTAAAATCTGCCCTACATAAATTAGATTAGGATTCTGTATATTATTAATATTTACTATACTATCTACAGTAGTACCATATTTATTTGCAATAGCAGCTAAGGTATCACCTGATTGAACAGTTATAGTAATTTCTGTATTATCATTTTGTGGAACAACTGTATTTCCTGTATTGTTTATTGCATCAGTATTATCTAGCAAAACTCCATCAGTAAATCTGTCTAGGTCAACCTGATCGTTAATACCACTAACTCTTCCTGTATCTGAATATTGAAATCCCACCCAAGTACTCCAATTTCTATAAAGTTGTGGCTCAGATACCCCATATTCAGCAATCCATAAAGGATATGAAGATAAAGAAGAATCAAATACATTTCCTGCATTGTATGCATCGCTATATACCATTACTCTTTTGCCAGTAACATCTGCAAGTCTTTCTAAAAAGGCTCTTGAAATACTATTTACTTCACTATTACTTAGTCCATCAAAATATTCAAAATCCATAGCGAGTAGACAATCTGGAGATGTACCATTTATAACCGAAGCAAAGAAATCTGCCTCTTGAATAGCACTTTCTGTACTTCTTGCTGTAACATAATGATAAAAACCTACCTTAAGTCCTGCTGCTTTTGCATTATTATAGTTTTGTCTAAAATATGGATCTATAAAATTTGTTCCTTCACTACTTCTAATATATACAATATCTATTCCAGCATCTTTTACACTTTGAAAATTAATATTTCCCTGATATTCACTCACATCAATACCATTGTATATAACATCACTAGACGGAGATATTGCATAGCAAAAACTAAATACAAATTGCATAATTAATGTAAAAATTAATAGCATACTTACTTTATATTTTTTCAAATTTTACCTCCCTGATAGTTATACTATCTCTATATACTATGAGTATTTTTAATTTTATGTGATTTTATATAAACGTATTGACACTATATTTATAAAGTGATAAAATAACAAATATCGGGAGTGTGGCGGAACTGGCAGACGCACAGGACTTAAAATCCTGCGAGGGTCAAACCTCATACCGGTTCGATTCCGGTCATTCCCACCACAATTAAAATCGGCTTTTAATAGTCGATTTTTTATTTTATCGTTTTAAAAATTGCATTAACTATACTATAATAATATAAATTATATTTTATCAATTATAAAAAATTGCAATTTCAAAATTAAAAAAGGATAATAAGAAATCTAATTATCCTTTCTATTTATATTATTTTTCTTCTCCATAATATGCATCTATTAATATTTGCTTTAGATCTTCAATCAATGGTAATTTTGGATTAGCGGTCGTACATTGATCTTCAAAAGCTTTATATGCCAACTCATCTACTTTTTTCATATACTCTTCTTCATCTATTCCTTCTTCTTTAAATGATCTTGACATATCCAAGTCTTTCATCAAATCGCGTATTGCTTTAACTAAAGAATCTACTCCCTCTTTTGTAGTAGATGCTGGAAGTCCTTGACGTCTAGCAATATCTGCGTATCTTTTATCTGCAACAAAATATTCATATTTAGGAAAAGATACAAATTTATCTGGCATTTTTGAATTATACTTTATAACATATGGAAGTAATATTGCATTTGCTCTTCCATGAGGTACATGATATTCCGCTCCTATTTTATGTGCAAGTGAATGATTTATTCCTAAAAATGCATTTGAAAATGCCATACCAGCTATAGTACTTGCGTTATGCATTTTTTCTCTTGCCTCTTTATCTGATGCATCTTTATATGATCTTACTAAATATTTAAATACTAGCTCTGTTGCTTTTTCTGCAAGCCCATCAGTATAATCACTTGCCATGTTAGAAACATAAGCTTCAAGTGCATGAGTTAATACATCCATTCCAGTATCTGCTACACTTTTTGCAGGTAATGTATATACCAATTCTGGATCAACTATTGCAACAGTAGGAACTAATGCATAATCTGCAAGTGGGTACTTCATATTATTCTTTTTGTCTGATATAACAGCAAAAGAAGTAGTTTCTGATCCTGTTCCACTAGTTGTTGGAATGGCAACTAATTTTGCTTTCTTACCCAAATCTTCTATTTTATATACTCTTTTTCTTATATCCATAAATTTATTTTTCATAGCATCCAAATCTACATCTGGTTGCTCATATAAAAGCCACATTCCCTTTGCAGCATCTATTGCACTACCGCCACCTAAAGCTATAATACAATCAGGCTTAAATTCATTCATCATTGCAACGCCATTTCTTACAGTATCAAAAGATGGATCAGGTTCTACTTGACTATATATGTAAGAGTGTACTTTATTTCTTCTATCCCTTAAATAATATAATATTTTATCTACATAGCCAAGTTTTACCATTGAAGGATCTGTTACAATAAATACCCTAGATATATCCCTCATAACTTGTAAATATTTTATTGAGCCTTTTTCAAAGAAAATCTTATTAGGAATTTTAAACCACTGCATATTAACCCTCCTTCTTGCCATTCTTTTTATATTAATTAAATTAACTGCTGTAACATTAGATGTTGTTGAGTTGCCACCAAAAGTTCCACAGCCAAGAGTAAGAGATGGTAAATTTGTATTATATATATCACCTATTGCTCCATGCGTAGAAGGAGAATTTACAATAATTCTACCGGCCTTCATTGTATTTCCAAACTCTTGTATAATATCTTTATCTTCTGCATGTATTACAGCTGAATGTCCAAGTCCACCATACTCTAATAGTTTAGATGCAATAGAAAAAGCTTCTTCATAATCTTTTACAACATAATATGCAAGTATAGGACTAAGTTTTTCTTTAGATAAAGGATAATCATCTCCCACTCCATCAATTTTTGCAATTAAAATTTTAGTTTTAGGATCTACCTTTAATCCAGCATCACTAGCAATTTTATATGCGCTTTGACCTACTATAGCAGAATTAATTGCAAGGGAACCTTTTTTATTAACAATTATATAATCTTGCAATTTTTGCTTCTCCTTTTCATTTAAGAAATAACATCCATATTCTTTCATTAAACTTTCAAATTCATTTTTAATATCCTTATCTACAATTACAGACTGTTCAGATGCACAAATCATTCCATTATCAAAAGTCTTAGACATAATTAAGTCTGTAACAGAAGTTCTAAGCTTTGCACTTTTATGTATATAGCATGGAACATTTCCCGGTCCTACTCCTAAAGCAGGTTTTCCACAAGAATATGCAGATTTTACCATTCCAGAGCCACCAGTAGCAAGAATTATTTTTACATCCTTATGATTCATTAGTGCAGTAGTTGCCTCAATAGAAGGCGTCTCAATCCATTGTATGCAATGCTTTGGTGCTCCAGCCTTTATAGCTGCTTCTAGTACCACTTTAGCTGCTTCTACACTACACTTTTGAGCTGATGGATGAAATCCAAATATTATAGGATTTCTTGTTTTTACAGCAATTAATGACTTAAATATTGTTGTCGCTGTAGGATTAGTAACTGGTGTAACGCCTGCTATTATTCCAACAGGCTCTGCAACAAGTTCATAGTCTTCCAACTCATTATCCTCTATTACCCCAACCGTTTTATCATATTTTATATTATGATAAATATATTCCGAAGCAAATATATTTTTAGTTACTTTATCCTCTACTACTCCTCTTTTTGTTTCTTCTACTGCAAGACAAGCTAGCTCCATATGCTTTGAATTTGCAGCAATTGACATTTGCTTTACAATATTATCAATTGTAGATTGATCAAGTAGCATATACTCTTTTTCAGCTTCTTTTGCTCTTTTAACTAATTGGTCAATCATATTAGATACATTATTTTCTTCCATAAGAACCCTCCATTCTGTATTCAATTTAGATTTTAACATGAACATTTTAGTTTATCAATAAATAAAATAAATTTAGATAATTTATTTACTATCATTAAAATGAATATACTATACAATATGTTCATATATTATTTTTTAGCAGACAAATTGTTGCACTTTTTTTAAATATACAATACAATATATTTATAGGTGTTAATTATGAAAAAAAAATCAGAAAAAAATCTAGATACTAAAAACGAGTCATTTGCAAAGGGCCTTAATTTTTATAAACTATTTTGGATATTTTATATAGGTTGTTTCGCTGGTGTTGTAGTTGAATGTGTCTGGTGTGTATTTAAAAATGGATTCTTTGAGTATAGAACAGCATTAATATTAGAGCCTTTAAATCCAGTATATGGTATAGGTGCAGTTTTAATATCTCTATGCTTTGTAAGAATGACGGGATGGAAAAATATATTTATATATATAGGCTCTTTTATAGTAGGAGGACTTTTTGAAACCTTATGTAGTCTATTTCAAGAATTAATATTTGGTACAATATCTTGGAACTATACTCCAAGTACACTTGGAATATTAGGTAACAGAACAAGTTTAATATATTGTTTCTTTTGGGGATTTCTAGGCGTTATTTGGGTTAGAATTATATATCCTTTCTTATCTAGAGTAATAGAAGGAATACCAAATAAAACTGGTAAAATTCTTACATGGGTATTTGTATTTATAGTAAGTTTTGATATATTATTTTCAGCTGGTGCTTCATTAAGGCAAAAAAATAGAAGGAACAATATTCCTCCTAAAAATTCAATTGATGTATTTTACGACACTTATTTTAACGATGAAGTTTTAAAACATTTTTATCATAACATTACCGTTATAAATTAAATTGACATTATTTTTATTTAATTGACTATAAAAAGAATATAGTAGTACTATATTCTTTTTTCTTATATTAACGATTAATATTCTTAATTATTACCTCCCTCCACTTTAAAGCAGTTATAATATATCAACAGATCTAAAAATGAAACTCGCTTTATAGAATAGACTTTTATATTAGTTTTCATATTACTATTTTTAGATCCTCGTTAACTGTTGAGTTTATTATACATCTAATTTATTTATTTTTTTCATAATCGATGTAATTAGTTAATTTTCATCTTTATTTTATTAAATTTTACAATTCACCACGATTTTTTGAACTTTTACCACATTTTTTTGATATACAAAAATTTAATAAATAATACTTCCATAAAAAATATGTAAATGATATAATAGTCTTATAAAAGGAGAATAGAAATGGAAACTAAAATTATATATTTCGTTCATGGAACAACATCTGATAATATTAAAGGAAAATGTAGTGGCTGGAAACAAGTAGAATTAACAGAGCTAGGAAAAGAAAGAGCTATTAAACTTGGCCAAATAAGAAAAGATACACATTTTGATATTATATTTACATCTGATTTAATAAGAGCAATAGAGTCTGCTGATCTTGCTTTTCCAAATATTAAACATATTCAAGATAAAAGATTGAGAGAATGTAATTATGGTGATTTAGATGGTAAAGATAAAAATCAAGTAATTTATGAAGGACATATTGATACACCTTTTCCAAATGGTGAATCTCTAAAAGATGTAGAAAAAAGAATTTCAAACTTTATACAATTTTTAAAAGGAAATTATAAAGGAAAAACAATTGGAATAGTTGCTCATAGAGCACCACAACTAGCTTTTGAAGTTTTAACTAAAAATATATCTTGGGAAGAAGCAATTAAAAATGATTGGAGAAAATCTAAAGCATGGAAGCCAGGATGGGAATATATAATATAAAAAGAATTAAGTTGCTGAAGAAATTTCAGCAACTTTTAATTATATAAAAAATGTATTAATAACTATTACATGTATTTAATTAATAATTCTTATTTTTATATTTAGTTAAATTTTATTACATTTTTTTCTTTTACTATCACAAATAATCACATTTTTCATACCATATAGCAAGGAGGAGTAAAAATGGAAGAACAAAGAAATAATATGATTATGTTAGGTCAAAGAGCTCCTAGATTTATAGCGAATTCAACGTTTGGACCTTTAAAACTTACAGATTATATGGGAAAATGGTTAGTATTTTTCTCTCATCCAGGTGATTTTACCACTGCCAATATAGATAGATATATCATATATAAAAAAGTATCTCTATTTCTTTTTCATTTAAGTATATACATTTCACAAAAATCTTTACTAATCTATTTTTTTCATACAAATCTAACTCTGAAAACCTATTAGTAATAATATCTATTGCTTTTATATACATATCAACATCAATTTCTCTATTTAAAGCATCCATTTTTATATTTTCTATATTTTCTTCTATTTTTTGTATACTTTCACCCAATTTAATAATATTTTCTTTTAGTATATCTTCTATTTCTTTATTATTAGATGCAATGCTTATAAGATTATTTAATTTTTCTTGATATTGTGTTTTCTTTATTAATAATTCATTTTCCTTACTTTTATATGCATTTTTTTCATCGTCTTGTATTAAATTATTCACATCTATATCTTTTATATAATCTACAACTTCTTTATAAATAATATCTTCTATCTCTTCAAGTTTATAATTTCTTTTATTATCACAAGCATTATACAGCCTATGCTTAGAACAAATCATATATTTGTATCCTCTTGTAACTTTTACTCCAACTGATGAGTTACATAACTTACATTTGACTAACCCTGTAAGCCAGCTATATTTTCCTCGCTTTTTTGCAGTAATTTCTTTCTTGTTACTATTAATCTTTTCCTGCACAATTATAAAATTCTTAGATTCAATTACAGGTATATTCTTTACTAATACGAATAATTGTTCATCAATTTCTGTTCTTATTCTATTCTTCTTTCCTTTTTCTTTACCATATATTACAGCTCCGCATTTTCCGTTAAAATCATTTAAATCATTATACATAATATATCCTTTTTCTTTATAATATGTATATATTTTTGTATCGCACTTTACATATATTGTATTTGTTAATACTCTTTTTACAAATTTATCCGTATACAACTTGCTATATAAATTAGTTAAGTCTTTAGCTATTGAATGTATAGTCCTATTTTTCAAATATTCTTTGAATATATATTTTACTATTTTAATTTCTTCATTTTCTTGCTTGAACACTGGACTTTTTTTCCCATCCATCTTTATAGTTTCATTTTTATATCCAAATGCAATATTTCCTCCGGTAAATAAGCCTTTTTTAGCTCTGGCATAATAGTTATCTCTTACACGTTGCTGTATAGTTTCTCTTTCTAATTGAGCAAAAACCATTATTATATTAATCATAGCTCTTCCAATAGGAGTTGATGTATCAAATTGTTCTGTAGCAGATATAAATTCAACGTTATACTTTTCAAAAAAAACTAATAAATTAGAAAAATCAACTAAACTTCTACTTATTCTATCTAATCTATAACATATAACTTTATTAATTATTCCATTTTCTATATCAAATATTAACTCTTTAAACTTTGGCCTATTTAAGTTAGATCCAGAAAATCCTTTATCATAATACTCTTTATACATTAAACCTTCTGTTTTACAAATATTTTTACCATATTCTAATTGTGTCTGTATACTAATACTATCTTTTTTATCTATACTTTGTCTTGCATATATTGCTACCATATATACTCCTTTCAAATTATAAAACTTTTATTATAATATATACATTATAATAAACTTTTAGATATCTATAAATAAAAAAATACAAATTATTAATGTCAATTATTGTAGTATAAAGACATATATTAAATTAGGTGAAAATATTGTCTAATAATAAAAATTATATAATAAAAAAAATACATTCAAAAAATGTATCAACTCAAAAAAAATATATAGTATATACTCAATTTTCAATTTTTTGTAAAGATATATATTTGAAATATATAAAAAAAGAATAATAGCTTTTATCTATTATATCCTTAACATTTACCCCCGTATGTACAACTGAGTTAATCTCTTTTGCTAAGCATAATGAGGAGTTTGAAAAAAGAAATTGTAGTTTATTAGGATTATCTGTAGATAGTTGTCCATCACATTTAGCTTGGATAAAAGATATTGAAGAAAATACTGGTATTTCTATTCCTTTTCCAATAATTTCTGATACAAATAAAGATATAGCTAATATGTATGGAATGATGTCAGACATTAATAATAATACATCAACCGTTAGAAATGTATTTTTTATAGACCCGTCTCAGACAGTAAGGTGTATCCTTATATATCCAGCTCAAAATGGTAGAAATATATCAGAAATATTAAGAATGATAGATGCACTTCAAATATCTGATTCAGATAATGTTGCTACACCAGCAAACTGGATGCCTGGATTATCTACTATTATCCCTTCCCCTAATAATTACATAGATTTAATGAATAATATGAAAAAAAATAATGCAAAAAATTGTATGGACTGGTACCTTTGCTTTAGCAAAGAAAATGATGATTTAAGGAGATGGTAGTATATGAATAATTGTTGCTGTAATGAGCAGAACAACAACTCAAATAATTGTATAAGTAACTTATTTTGTAATGGTAATTTTATACTAATACTACTTTTAGTATTACTATTTTTCTGTTTCTGCTGTAATTAAAAAGAATATAGAGCTTATCTATATTCTTTTATCATTATAATATTTTTCCACTTTTCTTATAACTTTAGATATAAATTCTACTTTTTCTAAAGTATATTTTCTTCTATACTCTTTATATTTTTTATATAAAGAATTTTTTAGCTTCTTTAACATTTTCATTTAGATAATCTCTAAATAAAGTGCAGTCTCTTGCTCTTTTAGATGTTTCTGGTACAACATGTATAAATGTTTTTACTTTTCCATCCTCTTCTTTTCTAATTAAGAAGTCATCTTTTCTTACAATTTCTTTTCTTATTGTATAAGTATCATTCTTTATTTTTTCTTTTGCAATTTTAATAAGATTATCTAAGTCTTCACATATAACTAATATGTCTATTATTGGTTTGGATACTATATTTTTATAGCTGTACTACCTACATGCTCTATTTTTATATACATTCCTTTTAAAATTTTTTTCTAGATTTTTCTTTTCTTCATTATATATTCTTTCATAATTATTGTCATAAGGAATAAACTCTAATTTGCCTCTTTTAAGTCCCAAATTATCCACACTTTACACCTATTTTTCCTCATATATTTTTCTCATTTCATTATATACACCAAGAGTTATCTCACAATCCCTAAGTGATCTATGAGCACCACTATAATCTATATTAAAATAGTTTGCAAGTGTACCTAATTTATGATTTGGAATATCTTTTACTAATTTTCTAGATAATACTAAAGTATCTAAAGCATTATCTGGTAGTCCAACACCCAAAACTTTTTTCATATACGTATCTAAAAATCCCATATCAAATTTAGCATTATGTGCCATAAGCCTCATTCCATCAGTAAATTCAATAAATACTTTTAAAGCTTCTTTTAAAGAAAGTCCCTCGTCTACCATTTCATTAGTTATTCCAGTAAGTTTTGTTGTAAAATATGAAAGTGGTCTTGATGGTCTTACAAATACATCCATTTTATCCACAACTTTATTATTTTTTACTTTTATTGCACCAATTTCTATTATTTCACCATTTTGTGGACTAAGGCCTGTAGTTTCTAGATCCACTATTACAAAATTATCATCAAACATAATATTTACCTCTTTTTTAACACGTATGATTATACATTATTTGTCATATTTTTTCAAGATATATTGACTTATGTTAAATATTATGTTAGAATTAGTCTGCAAATTATATATCTTATCAAGAGAGACTGAGGGACAGGCCCTATGAAGTCCAGCAACCTGCATTAGCAAGGTGCTAATTCCTGCGGTATAGCCGAAAGATAAGTTTTTTTGACTAGCATGCCGTTGCTAGTCTTTTTTTATATAAATCATAATAATTATAATATAAGGAGGATTTTATTATGTCTAAATATTTATTTACATCTGAATCAGTTACAAGTGGTCATCCAGATAAAGTTTGTGACTACATTTCAGATTCAATTTTAGATGCTGCACTTGAACAAGATAAAAATTCTAGAGTGGCATGTGAAGTATCTATCTCAAAAGATACATTATTTATATTTGGTGAAATAACAACAAAAGCAATACTAAATTATGAGCAAATAGCAAAAGATGCATTAAGAGAAATTGGATATTCAACTAAAGGAAGTGGTTTCGACGTAGATAATTGTAAAGTAATAATAGGAATACAAGAACAATCTAATGATATTGCTATAGGAGTAAACTCATCATTAGACAATAATGACACACTTGGTGCTGGAGATCAAGGAATTATGTTTGGATTTGCTTGTGATGAAACTGAAGAACTAATGCCACTTGCAATCTCTCTTGCCCATAAACTTGCAAAAAGACTTGAATTTGTAAGAAAAAATAATATATTAAATTATCTAATGCCAGACGGAAAAACACAAGTTACCGTAGAATATGAAAATGATATACCAAAAAGAATTGATACTATAGTTGTTTCTACTCAACACAAAGATAGTATAGATATAAATACATTAAGAGAAGACGTATATAACAAGATAATCATTCCTGTTATACCTAAAAATCTACTAGATAAAAATACTAAAATATTTATCAATCCTACTGGAAGATTTGTGATAGGTGGACCTGAAAGTGATAGTGGTCTTACGGGAAGAAAAATAATTGTAGACACATATGGTGGATATGCAAGACATGGAGGTGGTGCTTTTAGTGGAAAAGATCCTACAAAAGTAGATAGAAGTGCTGCATACATGGCAAGATATGTTGCTAAAAATATAGTAAAAGCAAAACTTGCTAAAAAGTGTGAAATTCAATTATCTTATGCTATTGGTGTATCAAAGCCTGTATCTATATATCTTAATACATTTAATACTAGTACAGTAAGTGAAGATCTAATACTAAATGCAATTAATAATACATTTGACTTTACACCACAAGGTATAATAAATACATTAAATCTTCAGACACCAATGTATAAAGAACTATCACATTACGGACATTTTGGTAGAGAAGAACTTAATCCTTCATTTGAAAAAACAGATAAAGTAGAAGAACTATTAAATTATCTTAAATAGATGTATATTTTCTTATATTATAGATATAATATCTATTAGAAGCACATAAAAAAATTGTGAAAATTTTGTGTTTTTTAGCACTCAACTATTGACAGTGCCAAAATTAGTGATATAATATAAGTGTAAGTGAGAAAAGATACTTACTAATGTGCTTAGGTTATCAACACATAATTTAAAAAGGAGTGATTTTTATGATGATGGTACCTAGAAAAAGAAATGATTTTGATTTATTTGATGAGATCTTTGATGATCCATTCTTTACAAGAGTCGATACAAGACTTATGAAGACAGATATTAAAGAGAAAAAGGATAAATACGTTGTAGACGTAGATTTACCTGGATATGACAAAGATGATATCAAGATTGAAATTAACAATGGTTACTTAACTGTAACTGCTGAAAAATCAAATTCAGAAGAAGATAAAGAAGAAGGAAGATATATTCGTAAAGAAAGATATTCTGGACAATGTTCTAGAAGTTTCTATGTAGGAGATAATGTAAAAGATTCAGACGTTAAAGCATCATTTAAAAATGGTATTTTAACTCTTGAATTTCCAAAAGAGAAAAAAGAAGAAATTGAAGAAAAGAAATATATCCCTATTGAATAGAAAAGAGCCACTAGATGTGGCTTTTTTCATCAATTAAGTTATAAACAACCCTCGTTTATATAAAAAATAGGTGCTATACTCAGTATAGTACCTATTTTTTATATATTATACTTAATTAATTACTTTAATTTTATTAATATATAATAATTTAATGACAATACTTTCTTTATATAATAATCTCATAAAAAATTATATTTAAATTAAGATTATTATATATAAATACATCTTAAAATAGATCTTTATTTTAATAATAAAGACCTATTTTCTCACTTAAATATTATAGAATAACTGCATTCAAAGTCTTTTCCCACATCTAGTTTTATATTATCTTTTTTGTCAATAAAATTTTGATTAGAATCCGTATAATCTGCAGTTGTCTGCCACGGTTCTATGCATAAAAATGGAGCATTTTTTTTAGACCATAAAGACAAATACTTAAAGCCACTAAAGTCAAATTCTAGTTTTTCTATATTATTTTCATATAATCTTAATTTCCTTGAACTCAACCCACTCATTATGATCGCATCATGCGAAAATGTATCTTTTCTTATTTCAATACATTTTTTATTAGATAGCAAACTATCGTTAATATAAGTATTTTTATATGATATAAGACCTGCATCTAATTGATAAAACTTTATATTATTTTCTTCGTTTTCAAATTCAACCTTATATTTATTATTTTTTAAATCAATAATAAATGCCGGATGACCGCCAATTCCAAAAAATATAGGTCTTACATCTACATTCTTTACTTTATATGTTATTATAAGTTTATTATCATCTATTAAATAACTAATATAAAGTTCAAATTTATATGGATACATTTTTAAAGTATCTTCATTATATTTTAAAACATATATGTGTTCCCTTTCTGATATTTTTACAATGTCAAACACCATGTCGCGCGCAAACCCATGTTGTGACATTTCATACTTTTTTCCATCAATATAAGTAATATTATTCTTAAGGCTGCCAACAATTGGAAACAATATTGGAGCATGTCTTTTCCAGTATACTTTTCCTTCTTTATCTAGTACGCTACTACCCTGATGCAACATCTCTTTAGAATTAAATTTTATACTAGTAAGTTCAGCTCCTATAGGACTAGTTATTATCTCTAATTTCACCCTCTGTTGCCTCCCATCAAAAAGGAAATTATTATATCATAAATATATTATTTTTACAAGTTTTTACATTACTTTTTTATATAAATATAAAAAAAAGTACAATTTATTACTATCAATTACTTTTATCATCATATTCGTCCATAAAATTATATTCTTTTCCATCTTTTTTCCATCCAAGCATAGAATTAAGATTTACATTAGACATACTATGAAAAATACTTTTATCTATATATTCACTTTCTTTTCTAAATTTTGCTATTAAATTTTTCATGGCTTTTCTCTTTGATACTTTTTCATCATGTTGCTTTATACTTTCTGTTACTTTACATGCGCAATCTAAAAATTCTAGCTTATTATACTCTTTCCATGAAATAATATCTGGTTCTTTTACTAAATATAATGGTCTTATTAATTCAAGATTAAAATTATCACTATGAATTTTAGGCATCATTGTTTTGACTTCACCCGCATAAAAAATGTTAAGTAACATTGTCTCCAATACATCATCATAATGATGTCCTAGTGCTATCTTATTACAATGTAGACTCTCTGCAATATTATATAAACAACCTCTTCTCATTTTTGCACACAAAAAACATGCAGATCCCCATGTCTGCTTATTTAAGACTTCAAAAATATTTTTATTTATTATTTTTAATGGTATATTTAATATTTTAGCATTTTCCTCTATTTTCTCTCTATTTTTTATACTATACCCAGGATCCATAGCAACAAACTCAAGTTCAAATTTCTTATCTCCATGCTTTTGATACTCTTGCATGCACTTAGCAAGCAACATCGAATCTTTACCACCCGAGATACATACACATATTTTATCTTCATTTTCAATTAATTTATATCTATCAACAGCTTCTCTAAAATTTTTATATATACTTTTTCTGTATTTAGTAATAATGCTATTCTCTATTTCTTGATATCTTTCCATTTCTTTACCTTTCTCTTATATAACAATAGATATATTATACCATATAAAAGCAAAAAGAAAAAACAGGAAATTAATCCTGTTTTATACATATTATTTTAAAGCCTATTTAAATCAATATTATATAATTGATATATAGAAAATGAATTTTCAAGAAATCTCTCAATATCTTCTACTGTATCTTTTGCATATCTTTTTATACGTCTAACTTCTTTTTTTGAGCCATCAGAAAAAGCATATACAATACATACAGTTTCGAATATTCTGTCTCTATTTTCAATATGTATTTCATATACTCTTGTCTTATCATGAAGTTTTAATGGATGTCCTTTAGAATATATAATATCACCATTTTCAATTTTTCGTAATTCTTTTGCATATACATTCTTTTTTAAAGTAGGCCTATTCTCAATCCAATCATCAATTTGATCCTTAACTCTACTTTCCCTTTCATCTCCTTTTAAAATATTTGCTGCTACGTTATTACACATAACACATACCTCCTTTAATTAATTTTATTAAAAATGTGGATTTTATATATTGAATTTTACATAAATATTATACTACATTTTTAATATTATGTCAATTAACATTCAGAAAATATACAGATTTTGCTGTTATAATAGTAATAAAAAAAAATCAAGTAGAATTAACTACTTGATATAATTTTTTTATGCTACATATACTAGAAGATCTAATCTTATTCCCAAGATATCCACTACTATATCTTTAGGAACTACTGCCTTTCTATTAGCTCCTTGACAAAATACAACATCGTCTCCAATAATGTATTTTTCAATTGACTCATCCATGTATGCTCTTTGCACACACTTTCTGAATTTGCTATATCCCCAGTTTTCCTCCTTTTGTAAAAAGTATACCAAGTTTTCCTTATTAAATGTCTTCATATGTTTTCCTCCATTTCTTTTGTATATTTTTAAATTTATATATAATAAACAACCTTCAGAAAATCTAGGAGATAAATGTAGCATCATATGCTTCAAAAATCTTCTTAGCATTAACCAAAGCTTTAAGCTTTTTATATATATAATATACAATTATATTATACCATATTTTAGCATCGTTTTCAAATTATGTAAAATTAAATCCGAGTTATTCACTCGGATTACTAGTTTTAATTATTCTTTTTCTATGTCTTCTATATCTCTTTCTGTTTTACATCTTTTTAATCTTTTTTCTAATTCTTCTAAATTTAAATTTGTATATAAGTCCATAATAAATGGCTGATTTTTCATTGATTCATCATTTTCCACAAATTCAATTCTTACCATTCTTGGCATAAGACTCTTAAATGATGTCATCTCTTTTTCTTCTTCTCCATCTTTTATTACATATATTTTTTTGATTTTTATTTGATTGTTTACTATTAGTGGATATTCATCGTCATAAGAAAAACAATCCTCACCTTTTAGCACATATTGTGATGCAAATTTGTTTTTTTCCCTTTTTAACATAAATAATTTTTTCATCATTTATCCTCCTTATAAAAAATATACATAATACAAAGAATACTATTTCATCCAGTATAGTTATTCCGAACATTCTCTATAAAATGCATAATTATTATATCATTATTTACATAATATGTCAAATATATAAAAAAGAACAGAAGCTACTGCTCCTGTTTAACTTCATTTTTTTCCTCATCATAATGTAATTCTATATCTATATTTGAACTATTTTGTGGTAACTCTATTACTTCATCTGTTGCCACATTTTGTCTAGATTTTTGCTGCATTTTCCATAGGGCTCTTTTAAACATACGTGTTATTTTTTCTACAACATTAGTTTCTTCTGGAACTACCATAAGCATATTTTTAAGCATCTTATCTTCTTCTTTATCTTGTTTAGAACCTTTATATGCAAGTAGCTCTTCCTTCCACACATGGAAATCATTTTTTCTAATACTATCTTCAAGTTCAAAAATTCTATTAGTTATCTCATTTAACTGATCATAATCTACAATTCCGCCATTTCTAAACCTATAAAATACACTTTTATATGAAATACATTTATTAATTATGTATTTAAGTTCTTTTTCAGTTAATTCATCTTTATGTTCTTCTATTTTCTCCTCTAAGCCATCTACTAACTGATCAGCCTTAGCAATATTATTTATCTTCTCTAATATATCTTTTTGAAGATCTTTATCCATGTTAGGGTCACTTTCAATCGTATCAAAGATTTCTCTTATTTCCATATGCTCCCTCCAAATTAATAATTATTAATATAACTATTATATAATCTTTTTATTTAAAAAACAACTCTTTTTATTTTATTTGACTTACTTTGTCTATTATTTTAGAATACACTACTTTCATATGTGGCTCAGTAGATAAGTCCACTACTTTATCTATATCCTGCCATCCAATCCTGCTATTTTCATCTGGTTTTATCCTTATTTTTTCATTTTCATCAGCTTCAAATAAATATGCAACAGACAAATGCGTATGTGCACTTACATACTTTCCTCTTTTAAAATGACCTAAAACTGGTAATGTATCTAATGATACAATTTTTCCAGCATTCAACACTTTAATGTTATCTAATCCAGTTTCTTCTTTTACTTCTCTTTTTGCAACAGATAAAAAATTATCTTCTCCATCAACATGTCCACCTGTCCATCCCCAGGAGTTATATATATTATGGTATATCATTAATACTTTATCTCTTTTTTTATTTACAATAAATGCTGATGATGTAAAATGCATATATTCATTATTTCTTGTTAAAACATCATCAAAATCATCTATTGCTTTTAAAATAAACTGCTTGTCCTTTTCTTCCTGCCCATTTACAGGAGAATATTTTTCTATATCTTCTTTAAAACTCATTTAATCACTCTCCAATTTTTATTATACAATATATTATATATTTTCTCAACACAACAAAAAGAGCAGATAAAATCTACTCTAATAATATTTAAAAAAATCACCACATAATTTTCCCTCATATACAAATTCTGCTGTACCTATCATATTTAACTCATTATTTAATTCATTATATACTATCTCTAACATTCCTCCTTTTAATTTAACATTACAAATATTCTCTGTAACTCCATTTAAATATCCTGCTATTACTGAAGCAGTTGCACCAGTTCCACATGCTAATGTCTCACCTACACCTCTTTCCCAAACTCTTACTTTTATATTTTCTCTATCTATTACTTGAACAAATTCTACATTTGTTCTATCTTTAAATATATCCATGTTCTCTATTGCTCTTCCATACTTTTCTATATCTATATTATCCACATCTTCAACAAATACAACTGTATGTATATTTCCAACAGATAAGCAAGTTAAATATAGCTCTTTATCTTCTACTAAAAATCTTTCATTTATTAATACATCTTTTGGATAATCTATCTCAAGTTTTTTAGTGTCAAAAATTGGTACACCCATATTTACTTTTATATTTTTTACTATATTATTTTCTACATAAATTTCGACATCTTTAATTCCAGATTTTGTTTGTATCTTCATTCTTCTTTTTTTTACTATTTCTTTTTCATACACATATTTTGCAACACATCTTATACCATTTCCACACATAGAAGCTTCACTACCATCTGGATTAAATATTCTAAACTCAATATCTGCATTATTACATTTAGAAATAAATATACATCCATCAGAACCCACGCCAAAATTTCTATTAGATACAAATCTAGTAAATCCGGACATATCTTTTATATTTTCAACGTCATTATTTATATATACATAATCATTACCACAACCTTGCATCTTTGTAAAAAGTACCAAAATACATCACCTCATAATACACTATATGAGATGACTTAAAATTTATACTAAGTATTAGATAAATCAAAATTTGGTACATATTCCTCTTCATGTTCTCCAAGCTCTTGTATATATCCATTAGTAATATTTAGTTTTATTAAATATTCTTCTATTTCTTTTAGTTCATCTTTAGTTATTTTCCTATTTATCTCAGGATATTTATTTGCATCTCCTGAAGGAAAATATTGTGCCATAATACTTACTAATACATTATCACTAAACTTTTCTTTTATTTTTTTTAATACCATTTTACTATTTAATACATTATTTGGTAATATCATATGACGAATTATTACTCCTTTAGTAATAATACCATCATCATTAAATACAGGCTTTCCAACTTGTTTTATCATTTCAGATATTGAACTTATAGCTGACTCCACATAGTTATTTACACCAGAATATTTTTTAGACAATCTATTTGTTGCATATTTAAAATCTGGCAAATACACATCAATTAATCCATCTAGCTTTTTAATAGTTTCAACTTTTTCATATCCACTAGAATTATATACTATTGGAATTACAAGTCCTTTTGATTTTGCCATTTTTAGAGCTTCAATTATACTATCAACATACATAGTTGGTGTGACTAGATTAATGTTATTTACACCCCTTTTTTGTTGTTCTAAAAATATTTCAGCAAGCCTTTTGATACTTATTTCTTTACCAAATCCATTTCTAGATATTTTAAAATTTTGACAATACACACATCTTAAATTACAATTTGAAAAAAATACTGTTCCAGAGCCATTTTTCCCACTTATGCATGGCTCTTCAAAATTATGTATTGATACAAGTGCTACCTTTACTTTGTCTGATGCACCACACACACCTATATTTTTAGTTCTATCTATTCCACAATCACGTGGACATAATCTGCAATTTTTATACATAAAAAACACCAAAAATATTATATCATATTAATCAATAGACTTGAAATCTAAAAAAATACATGCTATAATATAAGTGCAGTAAGCTCAAAGGAAGAGCTCGTTTTACACGGTGAATCGGTTCGAATCCGGTCTGCTTACTTCAATGTAGCAATACATTTGGAGTAATCCTTTTTAATAATTTTTTTTCAGCCACTCCTTCGGGAGTGGTCTTTTTACACCCAAAAAAGGCAAAAAAAAATTAATTATAAAATCTTATAATTAATTTACACATTGAACCTTTGACATTTTTTCATTCCAGTAATACATTTCTAGCATACTAATGTCTTGAACTTATCATAAAACAATTTAAGCAAATTGTAATATTTTTCTGGTACCTTCGATAAGTTCTAAGATTCAAATAATCAGTAATACTTTATATAATCCTTTGTAATACTAAATCGTATAACTTTAGACTATATAATCAAACCACTTTATTTTACTAATTACTTTTTACATTATCACTTAATATATAACCAAAATTATATATATCGTGATTCAATGTGTATTTTATTTTTTTCTAATAAATTCTAATACAACATTTCTAACAATTTAACGTTTATCCTATGATGCCATTTACTGTGATGTCGAACATTACATTGCTATTTGAATCTGAAATATTAACAGTTAAAACAGTAGCTTCATTTCCAACAGAAATGTTTAATATGTTGCCATTTAATGTATAGTCTATTCCATCTAAACCTTCTATTGTAAGATCTTCTGTTGCACCTTCTATATCAAATTGTATTGTTGATCCAACAACTGTCTCGTAACCATCTATTGCATTAACTTTTATTTGTTCAACAACTTCTGTCTCGTCTTCAACTGGTGTCTCAACTTTGTTGTCTTCTTCAACTGGCATTTCAGCTTTGTTGTCTTCTACTTTGTTGTCTTCTTTAACTGGCATTTCAACTTTGTTGTCTTCTACTTTATTGTCTTCTGCAACTGGTGCCTCAACTTTGTTGTCTTCTGCTGGTTTTTGTACAGTAACATTTGAAGAATTTAAAAGATCTTCCCAATTTGCATCGGTTGAACCGTTGCTATTGTTAATTTCTTCTTTTTCCTCTTCAGTTGCTGTATCTACTATAGAAGTAGTTTCTCCATCGTTTTCTACATTTACGTCTTTTCCTTCTTCTATAGCTTCTTCAATCTCTTCTTTGTAGTCTTCTTGTTCTTCGCTGCTTTCAGCAGTAAATTCTGTAGTTGTATTTCCTACAACAACTTCATTTACTTGTTCTTTAACAGCTTCATCTTCAGTATTTTTCTCTCCACCATATGTTACTTCCATATCTATTGCAGCTTTTCTTTCAGCATCTGTAATATATGGTCTTCTAGAAGAAGATTGTGATTCTACCTCTGTTGTCTCTGCTTTCTCTTCTGGTTGATCTTCAACCTCTGGTTCTTCTTCTACAATTACTTCTTGGGCTATTTCATTAGATGCTTCTTCTTTTTCATTGCAGAAGTTACTATGAAATAGTATAGCACATACCATTACTAGTATTATTGCTATGATTCCGATAGCTCTTTTGAACCATCTTTTTAATTTAGTACCACTTAAAAGTACTATTATTATAACTGCAACTAAGATTGCAATTACAAATTCTAAATGCATCACTTTTGATGCTAATGCTCCTACCAATGTTGCACCTACTAATTGTAAGTCTTTTCTTTTTAATAATTTTTCCATATTTTTTCCTTTCTTTCGCCATAGTTTTAAATTTTAGTGTCTGGTACTAATACTATAGCTTTGTAAAAAGATCAACCTAGTAATTCAATACACATCAAATGCAAAAGTAAATAACCTAGCTTCCTTTCATAGCCAGATTTCTCATATTTCTTACTTTAAAACATTTAATACATTAGTATTAAATATACATAATCTTTTATACTTATATTATATCACATTTTTGATATTTTTTCAAATTATGTAATCTATATTAGGCATATGCATGCTAATTATAGGACATAATTAAAATAATATCTTTTAGATATAAATATAAGTTCTATACCTATATTATACCATTGATTTACATAAAAATCAATAAGTTTACATACTATATATTATAAAAAAGGCAAAAAAATAAACCTTCCAATTGTAAGGTTCATTTTGCTATTTTTACTGAGCATTTTTAAGAAGAGCTTCCCAATCGGCATCGGTTGAACCGTTGCTATTGTTTGTTTCTTCTTTTTCTTCTTCAGTAACTTTTTCCTCGATAACAACAGTTTCATTGTCATTACATTGTTGCACTTCTACATTGTTATCTTGTTTAGCTTCTTCTACTTCATTTTGGTAAGTAGTAGTTTCTTGTGAAGGTTCAGCCTTCACTTCAGTTGTAGTGTTACCTACAACCTTTTCCTCTTTAGAAGACATTGTCTTCTCAGAGTTTTTACTACCACCATAAGTAGCAGTCATTTTTTGCTCTTCAGGACATTTTACAGGCTCTGAAGATTTTTTTGGAGTAGTAGATTTCTCTACTTCTTCATATGTTGCTTCTGGAACATTTTCTTTTATAGTTTCAATTGTATTTTCTACAGTTTCAACTATCTCATTAGTATCAAGTGAAGTAAAAACCTCACTTTTGGTTGAACTACCGTTTAATAACGATAACTCCACCAATAATTAATAATGCAGCTATTGCTGCTACTCCTAAAACTTTTTTGAAATTCTTCATAAATTTTCCTCCTTAAAAATTTTTTTATTTGATAATATAATAATTTATATTTATATTATACCACTTTTTTGTATAATTTTCAAGTTATGTAAAACTACACAAAAAAAATAAACCTGCTAAGGCTTATTTTCCTGTATTTGGATTTTCTATCCAATCGTCTGGATTATTTCTTGTATCAGAATCAACTAACTTAAAGTTAGATGTTTGACTACTTTTTGATACTGAATTTCCAGCTTTATCTTTTGCTGTGTTAGCTGCTATTTTAATATATTTAAGTCCCCCTAAATTACCTTGTACATTTGAAAGAGTAACTTTTCTTGTATTTCCATCTCCAGATATCTGTACATCCGCTGTAAATCCATATAATGTTATATCATTATTATTTATAGTAATTTCTCCCATTTCTGTTTCATCATTATATGTTATATCAAAGGAAATTGTTTCTCCTTTTTGAATAACAGTATTTGAAAAGCTACCTATTGTCATTGTTGGTTCTTGTGTATCTGTTGTTTCTTCTTGTGGTGTTTCTTGTGTTGGTTCATTCGTTTCATTTGGTGGTAAATAATTATTGTTATTATTGTTGCTTGTATTATTATTTTCTTGTGGTTGTTCTGGTACAGTACTTTGTGTAGCAACAATAGTAAATGATGTAGATGTCAAATTCATTTCTCTATTTCCACCTGCTTCATTTGTTGCAACATTTGCGGCTATATATGATATATATCCTACTGCTCCAACGCTTCCCTGTATATTACTTAATACTATTACTCTTTGTGAATTACCTGATCCTTCTACACTTATATTTGCATTAACTCCAGAGATTCTAATATCTGATGGACTAAGTGTTACATTTGTAGCATTGTTATATATATTAACTGTATATCTAATTGTCCCACCTACTTCTACTGTTCCAGAACTTGGCGGAGTAATACCAAGCCTTGGAATTACCGCAGCAACTAAAATATTATTACATGTACATGTTAAGATTAATATAAAAATCATAAAAATATATAGTAATTTTTTCATATTTATTTTCTCCTTAGTATATTTAAAATTATATCACATGCATACTTTTCAGTCAATGAAAAAAGATAGTAGTTTTTGTTCTACTATCTTCTTTTTACTATTTTAATTCGCTAAGTCTTGATTCGATTTTTTCTAGCAAATCCGTATACTTTTGAACTTTTTCTTTTTCTGCTTGTATTAATTTTTCTGGTGCTTTATTTACAAAGTTTTCATTTTTTAACATTCCTTGTGCTCTTTTTAATTCAGATGTAGCTGTTTGTTTTTCTTTTTCTAATTTTTCAATTTCTGCATCCAAATCTATAGCATCAGACATATTTAAAAATACATTTATCTTTTCATCATGTAATGCTACATACTTAGTATTAGCATCTTCTGTTTTATCTATATATTCAATGTTATCTATATATGCAAGTCTTTTGATATATTCTATTGCCTCTTTAAATATATTTTCAAACTCACCTTTTTCAAGTACTATTTGAGCAGACGTCTTTTTAGAGCCTGTAATATTCATATTGGATCTAGCATTACGTATTTGCCTAATCATATTGTTTATAGTATCTACAGCTTTTTCTTCCTGCTCAAAATTATATTCTGCTTTTGGCCATAAAGCTAGCATAATAGATTCCTTATCTGATTTTAAATTTAAATATACTTCTTCTGTCACAAAAGGCATAAATGGATGTAGCATTTTAACTGCAGCTATTAAAGTATGATTTAGAGTCCATATAGCTGTTTTATATGACTTATTTTCTTTATTATATAGTCTTGGCTTTATCATTTCAATGTACCAATCACAAATATCATTCCAAATAAAATCATAAATAATTTGGACTGCTATACCAATTTCAAAATTATCCATATTCTGCTCAACATCTCTTATTGTATTAGATAGTTTAGTAAGTATCCATTTGTCCTCAGGCATTAACATTTCTGGCTTGTCTATATCTAGATCCTTAATATAATTATTTGCAAATTTTGCTGCATTCCATAACTTATTTACAAAGTTTCTAGAAGCTTCAACTTTTTCTGGTATATATCTTACATCATTTCCAGGTGTTATATTTTGTATTAAAGAAAGTCTTAGAGCATCAGTTCCATAATCTCTAATTACATCTAACGGATCAACACCATTACCTAATGACTTAGACATTTTTCTTCCCTTAGCATCTCTTACAAGACCATTAATAAATACATACTTGAATGGTACTTGTCCTGTGTATTCAATTCCCGAAAAAATCATTTTACTTACCCAGAATGTTATAATATCATAGCCAGTAACTAACATTGAGTTTGGATAGAAATATTCTAAATCTTTTGTTTTCTTCGGCCAGCCAAGTATAGAAAATGGCCATAAAGCAGATGAAAACCATGTATCTAAAGTATCTTCATCTTGAGTTAGATGCCCACCACATTCGCATGTAGTAACTGGAGTTTTTGATACAGTAATTTTATCACATCTATCACAATAATATGCTGGTATTCTATGTCCCCACCAAAGTTGTCTAGATATACACCAATCTTCTATATTTTCCATCCAGTTAAAATACATTTTTTCAAATCTTTTTGGTACAAATACTGTCTCACCATTTTTAACAGCTTCTATTGCCGGCTTTACAAGTTCTGGCATATGTACAAACCATTGATTTGAAATATATGGCTCAATTGTTGTATGACATCTATAGCAACTTCCAACATTATGAGTATAAGGTTCAATTTTTACTAAATATCCTTGCTCCTTTAAGTCTTCTACTATTTTTTCTCTAGCTTCAATTGTTGTCATTCCCTGATACTTTCCTGCATTCTCATTTAATGTAGCATCATCATTTAATATATTTATTATCTCAAGATTATGCCTTTCTCCAACCTTATAATCATTTGGATCATGAGCTGGTGTGATTTTAACTACACCTGTACCAAACTCTTTTTCAACATATCTATCTGCAATAACAGGTATATATTTACCAACAATTGGTAGATATACTCTTTTTCCTATATATTTTGTATATCTTTCATCATCTGGTGCAACAGCTACTGCTGTATCTCCAAGCATTGTCTCGGGTCTTGTTGTAGCAACTGTTAAATATTCATCACTATTTTCAATTGGATACTTAATATACCATAAATATGATGGTACTTCTTCATACTCAACTTCTGTATCTGAAATTGGAGTCTTACAAGAAGGACACCAGTTAACAATTCTTTTTCCCTTATATATTAAACCTTTATTATATAGTCTTTCAAATACTTCAAGTACTGCATCAGAACATCCTTCATCCATAGTAAATCTTTCTCTAGACCAATCACAAGAGCATCCAAGTTTTCTGATTTGGCTTGTAATTTCCCCACCATATTTTTCCTTCCAAGCCCAAGCTTCTTTTAAGAATCCTTCTCTACCAAGTTCTGCCTTAGTTTTACCTTCCTTTTTAAGTTTTTCAACAACTTTAACTTCTGTTGCAATACTTGCATGATCTGTTCCAGGAATCCATAAAGTAGGTTCACCTTTTAATCTATGATATCTAATAAATACGTCCTGAATTGTATTAACAAGTGCATGTCCTATATGAAGCTTTGCTGTTACATTTGGTGGTGGCATAGATATAACGAAAGGCTTTTCTCCTTCTCTTATCTCACACTTAAAATATCCTTTTTCTTCCCAATTTTTATATATTTCTTCTTCTCTTTTTTGATAATTAAAATTATTATCCATAATATCTCTCCTTTTCTATCTCATTAAAATAGTTAATATATATAAAGATACAATGCTCACGAGTGTTGAGACAACCTTTATTTTTCCAACCATTTTATTTTCTAAATCCTTACTATTATCTATACAACGTATTATCCAACGTGCATTTAGTACCACTATTACTGAAATTAATAAGCAGACGAGTGCTACAAATATCCCAAAATCTCTAAGCATATAATTATCTCCTTTCTTCAATATATAAAAAAACAGCCATTTATCCTTAAACTTAAGGACGAATGACTGTGATTCGCGGTACCACCTTAATTCACATAAAAATGTGCACTTAATTCCAGATTTACCGACTGTAACGGAGTATACTTACACATAAAATACTTCAGCATACCAGCTCCCAAGCTACCTTCAGATATGTTTTTCTAAAAGACCTTTCAGCCGACGAGTCTTTCTCTCTACAGATAACCTATATCCTACTCCTCTTGTTCATTGCTTTTACTCTAAATATGTAATTAGTATAACATAATATTTTTTACTTTTCAAGTACTTATTTTTATTCTATTGAATTTTTTACTTCTTTTTCTAGCTGCTCATATGATCTATATCCAATAATATTATTTTTTATTTCATCTTGTTTTTGAAATACTAATGTAGGAATATTGGTTATTTTATATTCATCTGCAACTTCTGGATTTTTATCTACATCAACTCTATATACCTCTACATTATCTTTATAATCATCTGCAATTCTTGCTATTACTGGATTTAACATTATACAAGGCTCACACCAAAACGCATAAAAATCTATAAGTACTAATTTCTCATTATCATTAATCTTACTTCTCAATTCTTCAATTGAATTATCTGACATATCTATTATATCCACTATTATTACCTCCAATATTAACTTACTTAATATTATATTAAATAAGTTATATATTGTTACTTATATTTGTATTTTTATGCTAAATTTATCTGTTGGTCTTCTACATTCAGTTTTATTTATATATTCATATATTTGATCTTCCATATTGTTTCTATTATCACTTTTAAATTTTAATTTCCCTTTTATATTATTTATATTAGATATTCTGTGTTTTATTATTTCTGGTAATTCATCTGATACAATGGATACATCTTTTAAAAAATATAACGGAAATCCACTAGATTTTACTTTATTTATATTTTCTTTATATATACTTGATATATACAAGTTATTTTGCTTTTGTATTTTTAATATACTTATATTGTCCCATAAAACATCTATTGTCATTAATATTTCTCCTCCATTTCATAATTATAATATTTATCATCCATTAGCTTATAATAATCTAATTCCAAACAATCACATAAAGCTCTAAATCTTTGATCAAAACTTGCTCTTACAAACTCTTTATATTCTTGTGGTATCTTACTTTTTATTCTCTTTTCTACACTTGAAATTGCCTCGTCTATATTAAACCTTTGTGCACAAAGCTCTGCAAAATCCATCAATTCTTCATCACTATCTATAAAATAATATAGACTATCTTCCCAGTATAAATAATTATCTTCTATTTTATCTTCTGGAACTCCTAAATCTGTATAACACAAATCTAGTCTTTGTTCCATATCATCTGAATCATCTAACATTTCTATTATTTAAAATAATAAAAAATTAGAGCCAAGTGCATATGTATTATGGCATAATGGTGCAAGCTCTAAAACATTATTTCCACTCTCATTTACTCCTGCTATAAAATCTAAATCATTTATATCCCTATCTGTAGATAGCAAAAATATATCAGCTATACATGCTTTTTGTATATCTTTACAGCATTTATCTTCTGCTTCTTTATCTATATTTTCATATTCACAATAATCATGTATTGTATTAAAAAGATCTTCTATACTACTGTCACTATTGTATCTATTACTACAAAGCAATTCTGACGAATTAATAATAAATTCATTCTTATCATAATTATCTAGCATATTATCTGATAATGTAGCTACATTTCCATCATAATATGCAGCATCAAAATTTACTGTTTTTATTCCAACTTGATTCATCATCTCTTGATATAAAAGCTCTGAATACACATTATAAATATTATCATCTTCGGCACTTACCCTTGGCTTTACATATATAAATTTTTCCTTATCATCCTTTCCAACTTTAGTCCAAAAGTTTTTCTCATCATATCCATCTATATAATATGGATAGGTAAAATTGTCTGGATTATTTAAAAGATATTCGTCTAAATCAATAAATCCATTTTTTCTATAATCTTCTATATTTTCTTTCATTTGTCTCACCCCGCTATATATATAACACAGATTTTAAATAACAGGGTAATAAAAAAACTGCTATTTTCATAGCAGTTTTTGCGATCTTAAAATATAACTTAAATTATACCTACTCTTCTATAGAAAAATAGTCAGTAATTAGTCTTTTTTGTGGTGTATTTAACTTTAATCTATTTGCTATATACTTTGGTAACGTTTTTTTCCACTCTCTTTGCGGATTAATTACTAAAGTACATGGCATTCCTTGTCTTGCTAGTTTCTTTATATTTTCTATATTAGGTATATATCTATATTCTTCTTTATCATTAGTAATAACATTTCCAACTTCTGTATCTTTCCACTTAATAGTGTATAACATTTTAGTCTTCATATTATCACCTCTCTTTTAAATATTAATTTTAAAGTTATTTAAAATATATGTACATATAATTATATCATTTTTTCACACTTATGTCAACTTTTTTTAATTTATTAATTATTATCCATATTTAAAAAATAAATAATTACTCCTCTATTTCCATACTTAAATAATCCGTTACACGTCTGCATTTTGTTTTATTTATATATTTTATTATAGCTTTTTCTATATCATCTGTCTCACTTATTTTTTCTTCCATATACTCTATACTAGGAAGTCTACTTTGAATAAGTCTTGGAAGCTCATTATCCATTACTTTTATATTTGTTAAAAATGTAACTGGATATCCTTCATCTATGACTTTATCTACATTTTCACCAATTAATCTAGAATAATACATATCGTTAATCTTTTCTACCTCTAAAAACTCTATATCTTTCCAAAAAACTTTAAATTTCATACGCACCTCCAACTATATTTCTTTATAATATTCATCTATTGTTTTTCCAATCATATTTTTTCTTTCCATATAATTTCCAACTAAAAAATCTTTATATAAATCTGGGAGCGGTGCACCTATTCTTTTTTCAACAGATTTAATAGCAAGTGATACATTTAAGTTATCATAGCAATCCTGAGCAAAATCTTCTACATCTTCATCTAAATCCATACAAAATTCTAATAATGCACCTGTTGGATTATTTTTATTTCTTTTTTGCGAATTATATGACATTTCACTTTTAGGAACTGTTGCAAATACATTTTGAAGTGTAGCTGTAATTCTTGCCTGCATAAAATCATTTGTACATTCTTCCATTTTTTGTACTGGCTCGTCTGCACCACAAGATAATTCATTATCATATAAAGGTGCCAATTTAAAAATATTTTCTCCTGTTTCATAATCCTTACCATACACAAATGAAATATTTTCAGCATGTCTATCAGATGAGCTTAAAAAGCAGTCTAAAACTTGCATTTTGCTAAACTCTTTCATAACATTTACTTGAATTTTTTTATCTAACTTCATACATTTACAATAATTACCTATAGCTTTAAATGCATCAGTTATATTATACGTGCTCTCATAATATCCTACATCATTTAGCTGATCCATAAGATCTCTTAATGACATCATTGATAAGCCTTTATTTTCCGGTACATCTAATATATTATCTACAAATATACACTTTTTATTTTTTCTTTTTCCTATATCATAATGTGCACAT
>CALXBV010000066.1 GCA_944386635.1 uncultured Clostridia bacterium | reverse complement strand
CTTCACTATCTGTAAAAAGAACTTTACTCATGCAAACCCTTCTTTCTTCGTATTTATTATACACAAAAATATACCCAATGGGAAGACACTCTTTTTTTCAGTGTCCATTCCATTGGGTACATTATATATTTTACTATGCTTTTTTTTTTTTTTTTCGCTATATTCTAATTGATATCCATCAATTTCTATAAAATCTCCCTGTTTAATTCCCATTTCTTTTAGTTTATCCATTACGCCTAATTGTCTTAATATTTTTTGTAAATATTGACGAGACTCAACATCAAAAATATTTACTTTGCTCATTAATCTATCAATTGGAGCACCCGTAATTATATAATACATACCATCTTTTCTTGTCTCAACTTCAATATTCCATTCTTGATCAACAATCTCTTCTTCCTTATCATACATTTCATCAACTTGTACAATATCTTCCTTTGGAATTTTCTTTAATTCTTGTGCAACATACTCTATTAATTCATCTATTCCTTGCCTTGTTGCAGCAGATATTTTAAATAATTTTAAATTTTCATTGTTACATTTTTCTTCTAATCTTTTTACTAATTCTTCATCATTTACAATATCCATTTTATTTGCTACTACGATTTGTTTTTTAGAAGCAAGTTTTTCACTATATTTTTTTAACTCATTATTTATTCTATCAAAGTCATCAACAGGATCTCTTCCTTCAGATCCTGCAACATCTATTACATGTAATAACAATCTTGTCCTTTCTACATGTTTTAAAAACTCTATTCCAAGTCCTACTCCCTCACTTGCTCCTTCTATTATACCTGGTATATCTGCCATTACAAAAGGTTCCCCATTTTTAGGTTTTACTACACCCAAAGATGGATCTAAAGTTGTAAAATGATAGTTAGCAATTTTAGGTCTTGCAGAAGAAACAATAGAAATTAAAGTAGATTTTCCAACATTTGGGAATCCAATAAGTCCAACATCTGCAAGCATTTTAAGTTCTAATTCAATATTTTTTAATGCACCTTTTTTACCTTGTTCGGCAAAATTAGGAACTTGTCTTGTTGATGTTGCAAAATGAGTATTACCTCTTCCACCTTTTCCACCTCTAGCTATTAAAAATTCTTGACCATCTTTTGAAAGATCTGCTACTATAACGTCTTTATCTATATCTTTTACAATAGTACCCTTTGGAACAGAAATATATAAATCTTTTCCAGATTTTCCTATTTTTCTCGCTCCTTCTCCATTCTTTCCATCTTCTGCTTTAAACTTTTTTTTATATTTAAAATCTAATAGTGTACTAGTATTGTTATCTACTTTTAAATATACATTGCCACCTCTTCCGCCATCTCCTCCATCAGGTCCACCAGCAGCAATATATTTTTCTCTTCTAAAACTAACAGCTCCGTTTCCACCATCGCCAGCTTTAACGGATATCTTTACATAGTCTATAACCATTATCTCTCTCCTATTCTTTAAAATAATCTATCTTTATTGCTTTTTTTATCTTATCCATATTTTCACTTGCTTTTAGTTTTGCTTTTTTTGTTCCTTCCTTTAATATATACTCTACTTTTTCAGGATTATCTTCATAATATTTTCTTCTTTCTTTAACAGGTTTTAAAAACTCTATCATATTCTTAGCAAGCTCTTTTTTGCATTGTATACAGCCTCTTTTTCCCTCTTTGCATTCATTACAAATTGTAACTAAATTATCTCCACTTACTAGTTTATGATAATAATATACCATACAAACATCAGGATTTGCTGGATCATCTTTATGTATTTTGTTTTTATCTGTAATTGCGTCCATAATTTTTTTAGTTATTGTTTCATCATCATCTACCAAAAATATAGCATTTCCTAGACTTTTTCCCATCTTTTCATTTCCATCCAGTCCTTTAAGACGTGGTATTTTAGATAGTAAATGATTAGGCTCTTTTAATGTATCACCATATATAGAATTAAACTTTCTAACGATCTCCCTTGCTTGCTCAATAAGTGGCAACTGATCATCTCCAACTGGAACTAAAGTGCCACCAAAAGCAGTAATATCTGCAGTTTGACTTACTGGATATCCTAAAAATCCATATGTTACTCCTTCACCAGACTGGCCAAATATTTCTTTTTTCTGAGAGATCTCAGTTTTTATTGTGGGATTTCTCTCAAGTCTAGCTATTGTAACTAAATTTGAATAATACACAGTAAGTTCTGCAATCTCAGGTATCATTGATTGTATAAAAATTGTTGCCTTATTTGGATCTATTCCACATGCAAGAAGGTCTAATGCTAACTCTCTTACATTTTTTCTAACTTTATCTGGATTATTGAAATTATCTGTTAATGCTTTAACATCTGCAATTTCAATCAATGTATTATATTCATTTTGTAGTTTTACCCAATTACCTACAGCTCCAAAATAATGTCCTAAATGTAAATTTCCTGTAGGTCTTATACCAGTTAATATAATTTTTTCATTCTCCATTGTTTTCACCTCACGTTATTTAGATATTATACAATAAATACTATAAAAAATCCACAAAAAATATGCATTTTGTGATTTTTATGTATACTTTTTTGTTAAATTTATTTTATTTTATATAATTAGATTGACTAATAAATAAACGCAAGATATAATAATGCTAGATACAAGACTATAAAAAAATAATTACTATTATTTTTACACATGGAAACTATTATTTTCTATTTTAAATTATTATTAAAAAGGAGGAATTTTTATGGGAAATAAAAACAAAACAAATATGTATGCTGACATTATATCTTTACACAATGAAGTAACAGGATCGTGCATAATATGTACAGTTAGATTTCCAAACAAGAAAAAAATTAAATTTCTAGTAGATTGTGGCCTATTTCAAGAAGAAAATTATCAGATTCAAAATTACTCATTTCCATTTGATCCAAAAGAAATTGAATTTGTACTTGTAACACACAACCATATAGACCATGTAGGACGTATTCCAAAACTATATAAAGATGGATTTAGAGGAAATATTTATGCTAGTAAAATAACATCACTACTTATGCCTCTTGCTCTATATAATACCGCTGAAATACTATCTTATTCTTTCCAAAAGAATCCAAATAAATATAAAAAAATAATGGCTGATGCTTCTGTTCCCGTATTTATTAATAATGATATTTTATATGATCAAACAGACGTGGAAAACGTGATGAATAATGTTATTGGTAAAGAATATAATTCTGCTTTTAAAATAACTGATAATATAAATGTCACATTTATTCCTAATGCTCATCTTTTAGGAGCTGCATCTATATTACTTACTATAACTTACAAAAACGAAAACCCAATATATTTATTTTTCTCAGGCGATTATTCTGTAAGTAATAGAATGTTTGATGTAGAAGAAAAAAACGATATTTATGATCTTCCAATAAATATTATTCAAGAATCAACTTATGGAACTACTAGTAAAAATACAATATCTTATACCTTTAAAGATGATTTATTAAACTCAATAAAAAATAAGGAAACATGTATAGTTACGGTATTTTCTCAAGGAAGAGCTCAAGAAATACCTTACGAGTTAAAAAAGCTACAAAACGAAAAATTACTTGATGAATCTATACCAATATTTGCTGATGGAAAGCTTTCCTATAGTTATACTAATTTCTATTTAAATCATAAAGAATTTTTAAAGAAAGATAAAGATGTACAAAATTTTCTACCAAAAAACTTTCACTTTGTAAAAGATAATATAGAAAGAGAAAAATTACTGCAAGATAGATCATGCAAAATCATTTTAACTACTTCTGGCATGGGAAATTATGGACCCGCTCAAACTTATTTACCATATTATATAACAAGACCAAAATGTAGCATAATTTTTTGTGGATATACTACACCAGATAGTCTTCGGTGGAAAATTAAAGCAACTAAAAAATAATGAAATATTTAATTTAAATGGATTAATGGTTAAAAAAGTAGCTAAAGTATATTCTACAAACGAGTTCTCTGGACATGCAAAAAAAGAAGAGTTAATAGATTTGTTAAAGAAATTCCAAAATATAAAATCTGTACTAATAAATCATGGAAATACAAATGTAAAAGAAGATTATGCAAAAGAAGTAATCTCTAAAATTGCTCCAAAAAATGTTGCTATATTAGATAATAAAAACTATATTCGTATTTATGCATATGGAATAGCTAAAACATTTATAGCAACTGATATGAATATATTATCTCGGAATAGAATAGCAATAATGACAAAAAAATAAAGCTTGAAAAAATATTCAAGCTTTATTTTTTTGTCAACGAGGTAAAATGTATATTTTTCTATGTGTAGAAAATGTTTTCTTATCTAATTGTATTTTAAATCTTACTCTCTTTTCTTTTAAATATGTATAAAGTAACTTAGACATATTCTTATAATAAATATATCCTTTAAATATGTTAGTATTCTTTAATTCTAATACTAAATTTTCTTTTCCTAAAGAATTTTTATTTTCTTTATAAAAAGATTTAATCTTACTCCTATAATACTCAATACATTCTGGTTCACCATCATAATGTTTAGTCTTGTCTATTAGCTCAGTTATAATAGAATCATACTTTTTATTTTTTTCTTTGTATTCTCCATTTAAAAGATACCCATTAACAAGTAACGTATATTCACCCATTTTTCCTTCTGTATTATTCAAAGAAAATATGCTATTTGGAAATAAGATACTCTCTTCTAGTATCCCATATATTATTTCTACTTTTTCCTTATTTGTAAGACTATCCTTCCTAAAATTATATACTCTTATTTCCTCATTATAATGATCAACAAAGACCTTGCCTTCTATTCTTCTTTCTCTTTCATCATATGCATCCTCATTAAATAATTCTAGTTTTTCTGCTTTTTCACTATAGACAGCATAAACACTATCCTTCTTTACCATATAAATTCCTCCCTTTTAATAATTTAAAAAATATTAACTTTTTAACTAAAAAATAACAATATAATATATTTTATCATATTTATGTAAAATAAGCAAGTGAAAAGCACTTTAAAAAGTGCTTTCAAACTGATATAAAAAAAATACAACCCTTTGGGTTGTATTTAATTATTCTTCTACAGGATATACACTAACTTTCTTGTCGTTCTTTCCTTTTCTTTCAAATTTAACGACACCATCAACTTTAGAGAATAAAGTATCATCACTTCCAATACCAACGTTAGTACCTGGGTGAACTTTGCTTCCTCTTTGTCTATATAAAATATTTCCTGCTAATACGAATTGACCATCAGCTCTTTTTGCTCCAAGTCTTTTAGCTTCACTATCTCTACCATTTTTAGTAGATCCGCCGCCTTTTTTATGTGCCATTTATCTCACTCCTTTTAAATCAAATTACATTACGTTTTAATTATTCAGCTGCTTCTTCAGTAGCTTTCTTAGCTCTTGTTCCAGTTGTTATTTTTTCTATTTGAATCTTAGTATAAGGTTGTCTATGTCCTCTTACTTTTCTTTGATTCTTCTTTGCTTTGTATTTATATACAAGCATTTTTTTAGCTTTTCCATGACCAACAACTGTAGCTTTTACTTTTGCTCCTTTAACAGTATCAGTTCCTACTGTAACTTTATCTCCATCAGATATTAATAGAACTTTATCAAAAGTAGTTGTTTTACCTTCTTCTAATTCTTCTAGTCTATCAACAAAGATAATGTCTCCTTCTTGAACTTTGTACTGCTTTCCACTAATTTCAACTATTGCGTACATAATGTTCCTCCTTAAATCTAACTTGCTCTCGCCATAGAGGTGCATGTGCTTTAAAACCTTTTCTGTGCGGAATACAGAGAGTATTTTAACATATTTATAATTAATTGTCAAGAAATTCTTTAAATTTTGACTCTACTTGTACAAAAACATCTTCATTTAATTTTTTTATTTCATCCTTTTTAAATTTTTCTAAGACAAAATCTACCATATCTTGTTTAGGATGTTTTAATCCTCCAAGTCCAATTCTTATTCTTGGTATCTGTTCACTCGAAAGCATTTGCACTATATTTTTCATTCCATTATGAGTACCACCACTTCCTTTTTGCCTATATCTAATAGTTCCAAATGGTATATCTACATCATCAAAAATAATAAGTATATTATCATTATTTACTTTAAACCAATTCTTTAATGCGACTACAGCATTTCCACTTAAATTCATATATGTCAATGGCTTTGCAAAAACTACTTTTTCTCCATTTATAACTGTTTGACCCATTAAGCAATTACAGTTACTTTTAGTAATATCTACATTATATAATGAAGCTAGATAATCCAGTGCCATCCATCCTACATTATGTCTAGTCATATCATATTCTTTTCCAGGATTTCCAAGTCCTACTATAATTTTCAATTTTCACTCACGCTCTTTCTTTTTTTATGTATTATTTTACTTAATACTTTACTAAAAACTCTTGAAAAAATAAGTATTTTATAGTATCATTATATATGAATTAAGTTAATATGTCAATTAGAGTCTTATTAACTATTTATATTACTGAAAGTGGTGATTTCGTTTGATAGAAAAACTTTTTAAAAAGTTACATATTTCAGTTAAACCAGAAAAGATTTTAACTTATATACTTTATGCCATTAGTATAGTAGTAGCTTTTTTCTGTTTAGCTAAAATTTTAAGCTTAGCTGCTGGAAATATACATATGAGCGATAATATCTCTATAGATTCGCCTATTCCATATGTTATTTCTATATTATTTATAATCCCAGCATTAGCTTTTTCTTATTACGTAAATTCGGGATTAGCTAAAAATGATGATGATAAGGTAAAAATGTTTATTTTAACATGTATTCTCTTAGCGATACCTGTATTATATGCAATAAGTGGAACAATGAATTGGATTATTTGGAACGTATTAGAGGCATTACCTAAATATGAACAAGTATTAACTACTTATCCACAATTTATTCCACCAGCTGTAAAATCTATAACATTACTTATTCCATTTATATCAATAACTTATATAATAGATTTTGTTTTATCTGTATATAATGATGAAGATTTACTAAAATCAATAGCTGGATATGTCGGACTTACAGTAAGCTCTGGTGGAAAAAAGAATGGTGCTTTTGACTGTGATACTGTAATAGGTGTTGCAAAAGGAACTTCTGTTCCTATAGTTGTACCAGAGAAAAAACGTTATGAAGCAACACTAGTTCAAGGTGCTACAGGTACAGGTAAAACTGCAACAGTTCTACTTCCTATGAGTGCATTAGATCTTGAAAAGAAATTCTTCTTTAGAGAATATGCTAAAAAAATTGGATATTCTATGCTAAAAAAAGGTATTGCATATATGAATGGACCTTATGACAATAGATACATTAATAGGAACTTTTCTTTAAATATGCTAAAGCCAAAAACTGGTATGGAAGAACAATTTGAAGAAGAAGTAAGGCCTTTAGTGCAGTATGTAGATAATGCTACAGGAGAAGTTACTTATAGAAATTTAGGTATAACAATAGTTGAAAATGATGGTAACTTTATATCTCAATTTATTGGGGTAGCTAAGAATTTTGATATAGATGTTTTATCTATTGATCCTGCAAGCCCAGAGACAACACTTAGTATAAATCCATTTGCTATTCCAGATCCTGCAAAGGCAGCATCTATAGTAGCAGACGTTCTTATGGCAATGTACGATCAAAAAGGAAGTAGCGATCCATTCTTTACTCAAGTAACTATTGATGCATTCCAAAACTTATCTATATTATTAAAAGAAATGTATCCTGTACTTCATAATGGTGAGATGGCATCTCTTGAAGATATGCTTGAACTATTATATAACTTTGATGCTGTAGAAGAGATGACAGAGGAAATGAAAAAAATTCCTGAACTAGCAGAAAAATATAAATTATTAATAAAATATTTTGAAAAGAATTTCTACAAACCAAGTTTAAATATAAATGGATATGAAATACCAGGTACTCGTGGTAGTGGTAGAAAAGATACCGAAAAATATCTATATGGTGCTATCACACAGCTTAATAACTTGATACGTAATCCAGGACTAAAAGCTGCACTTTGTGGTAAGGAAAATGTAATAGATTTTGATAAAGCATTAGCAAATGGTAGTGTAATAACTGCTTGCTCTAGAAAAGGTGATCTTGGTATTATACAAGCAAAAGCATTTGGTATGTTCTTTATTCTACAATTCCAAGACGCTGTACTTAGAAGAAAAGGTAATGAAGAATCTCGAACACCTCATTTCTTATATATAGACGAGTTTCCTGAATATATTACAAAAGATATGGAAGTTATGTTCACTTTATTTAGAAAATATAGATGTGGTGTTACAGTTGCAATTCAGAACTTATCTCAGCTTGAAAAATCTGGTCATTCATATTACAGACAAACTGTACTTGCAAATACTAAAACACAAATTGTATTTGGTGATACAGTAAAAGAAGATAGTGAATACTGGAGTGAGGCTTTTGGTATGGAAAAGAAAGTAGATTCTTCTACTTCATATAAGATTGATCCAACTGATGGATTTAAAGCTGAACCTACAAAGATAGTTGTTAAAGATAAGGAAAGAATTAAAAAACACAAACTTGCAGAACTTGGATTTGGTTCAATGTTCTATAAAACTAAAACTGCAAATGGTAAAACTGTATTTGGTGAAGGTAAGACTTCTTTCTTGGCAGATAAATATAAACAACATCAAAATACACTTATGTTTAACTTTGAAAAATATATGATGTCAAAACCTGATTCACCAACTATAACTATGAATGATAGTGATTCTTCAACAAATGATGATAACTTATTTGGAGTAAATACTACTAATCGTTTAAAAGAGGAAATAAAGAAGAACTCAACAGCTTCAAATGTTAATAATAATCCAGATTTTATTTCCACAGGAACTGATTATACACAAAACGAAAATAACCAAGATTTTGAAATAGTTTTTGAAAATAGTGATGTTACTATAGATCAGAAAGGAAATGGTGGAGCTATAACAGAACATTATGAGTCACCAATAATAAAAAGAAATAAAAAATAAAATTAAATAAAAAGTATCTCTTATAATAAGAGATACTTTTTATTATTATAAGACTTCTTTATAATCCAGCAATTTAATTTGATTTGATATAAAGCTATTATTTTTATCTATATTCTTAGATAGATCTGTAGATAAATACTTTTTATTATCATCTGCGAAAATAGTAACAGTGGATTTTTCAACTTTTTCATTTAACAAAACACTTCCTATAAAATTAGCACCTGAAGATATACCAACACCAAGGCCTAAATTTCTTGCTAAGATTCTAGACATATTTACTGCATCATCATCATTTACCAATATAATATCATCTATTTTACTTCTATCTATTAAATCTGGAACAAAATCATCTCCTATTCCCTCTATTTTATGATTACTTATCTTTTTACCCTCAGATATTATTGGTATTTTGTCTGGTTCTATTGCTACAACTTTTAAATCTCTAAATTTTTCCTTAAGTTTTGTACCTATTCCCATAAGAGTTCCACCAGTTCCGACACCTGATACAAAACCATCTATTTCTTCTGGTACCTGTTTTATTATTTCTTCACCAGTTGTTTCATAATGTGCTAAAAAATTATCTTTATTTGCAAACTGATTAGCTAAAAATCCATTTTTCTCTTTTGAAAGTTTCTTAGCTTGTTCAACACATCCTATAAATCCACCATCCTTTTCAGATACTAAAGTTATATTTGCCCCAAAACTTTTCATTAATTCTAATCTTTCTTTACTTGCCCAATCAGGCATAAAAATGTATACTGGATGGTTATAATATGCACCTAGTGCACTAATTGAAATTCCTGTATTTCCACTAGTAGCTTCAATTATTGGCATACCTTTTTTTAATATTTTTCTGTCTTTTGCATTTTTTATAATATAATATGCTACTCTATCTTTTATACTACCAGTCAGATTATAGTACTCTAATTTAACATATACCTTTTTTACCTTACCTTTATACTCATAATTTATCATTATCATTGGAGTATCTCCAATTATTTTACTATATTTCAAAATACAATCATCTCCCTTAAAAAAATTTAATTGATATATTATATTCTAATTATTTAAATTTGACATTGTAAAAATCATACCGCACTATTATTATTAATCTTTTATTATGATATATGATATTTTTTTTCATAAAAAATACCTAATAGAAAGCATTATTCCTATTAGGTATTTTTATTTATAATATCTACAAAATAAAATCTCAAAATAACTACTTCTTTGAATTATATTTTAAGATATTATTAGTAGATTCTGGTCTTACTGGTGACATTAATATTTTTCCTGTTCCTCTATATACGTTAACAAAACCTTCTCCAGCAATAGCTGATCCAAGTATACTTCTCGTTGATTTTTCAACTGTAAAGTTTAGCGAGTCAGACCAAGCAATAGCCATATTACCATCTATTTTTATTTGATCATTTTCTAATTGTATCTCTATTAATTCTTCTCTTGGAACTGGACTTTCAAGAACAGCAATTCCTTTTCCAGATAATTTTAAATTAAATAATCCTTCTCCACCAAGTACTGCTGATGATAAATTTGATCTCATTACTACATTATGATCTAATGTTGCCTCACAAGCTAAAAATAGTCCATCTTCTAATACTATACTTCCATTCCATTCTGCCACATCTTCTAATAATATATAACTATATGTTGGCTCTAAAGCAAGTAATCCTTTTCCCTGATATTTAGGCTTTACTGTTGATTCACTAGTAACACTCCCTTTTATTGCTTTTCCTAAGAAATCTCCAACTCCCTTTACATTAGACTTAGATTCTATATTTCCTGCCATCCATTGCAATGCACCTGCACTTGTAATATATTCATCTCCATCCAATTGAATAACAACCTGTCTTCTTCTTACATTCATTTTTGAAGCATAGTACTCTGACATTGCGGTAAGTTTATTAACACTTACATCTCTTTGATATTCTAAAACAGAAATATTTCCTTTCTTTTCAATTATTTTTACGTCATCATTATCAAATAAATTTTTTATAGTAATCAACTTCTATTCCTCCTTATTCTTTTTATATTAAAATTATATATAATGTATTTATAATTAGTCAACTAATATAAATACTTTTTCAAAATTCGATATAAAACAAACACTAAAAAGATTTGAAAACTATATATTAGTATATTATAATTACATTACTTCAAAATAAATGGACATATATTAGAAGTTTTGAAGGAGGTTTTAATGAGAAAAACATTGTTACCAACAAATGACTATGTATTTAAAAGAATATTTGGTAGAATTGGAAATGAAGATATAACACGAGACTTTATTAAAGCAGCAACTGGTATAGAATTTAAAAATATAAATTTAGATGGCACTCCTATTCTCGAAAGAGATTTAATAGATAATAAAATGGGAGTGCTAGATGTAAAAGTTCTTGCAGATGATATTAATAATATAGACTTAGAAATGCAAGTAGTTAAAAGTGCATATATAGCGGATAGAATACTATGGTACTGGGCAAAAATGTACTCAAAGTCAGTAAAATCCGGAGATGGATATGATACATCAAAAAAAGCTATATGCATATTAATAGCAGATTTTAAAATAGATAGCTTAAAAGAAATACCAGAATACTACACTAGATGGAAGATACGAGAAGAAAAGTATAAAGATAAAATATTGACAGACAAATTAGATATAGTTATAATAGAGTTAGATAAACTGGATAATATAAATAAAACAGATAAAAAAGAATTACTAAATTGGTGTAAATTTATAAAAGATCCAGAAAAATTGGAGGATTCTATTATGAGTAATAATGAATATATAAAAAAGGCAAAAGAGAAATTAGATGAAATAAGTCAAGACGAAGAAGAAATAAAAAAAGCAGAACTAAGAGAAAGGGCATTAAAAGACGAAAAGGCAATAAGAGATGGTGGATATATTGACGGCAAAAGAGATGGATTACAAGAAGGTATACAAGAAGGCATTCGAAAAGGAGTATCAAAAAATAAAATAGAAATTGCTAAAAGAATGTTAAAAAAGAATATGAGCATTGAAGATATAATGGAAATAACTCAATTAACAAAAAATGAAATACAAGATTTAAAATAATTAGTAAATAGAAAAGTTTTCATACTATAATAAACTTATCTTGATAATTTAAATAGATACTATACTTTTAAGCATAGTATCTATTTTTTATAGAATATAATATCAATTATAAATACTTTTTTATATTATCATATATAAATTTTGCCTGATCTTTGCTTATTTCTTCTTTAAAATGTACATGATCACTATAAGCATCCTTAATCTGTATACTCTTTGTAAAATTATATAAATCAATTATTTCTATATTATTTTCTCTCATAACATCATCCGCTATTTTATTATATTCTATTACATCTTTATTATATCTAATATATCCTTCTTTTCTTTTATTATGAATCTTATCTCTAATAGGAGTAGTATTTATCCATATAAATCTTGATGACATTTTTTGACCTAACCTTAAAATATTTTCTATATTAATTTTATATTGCAATTTATCTGTCTGCCTCTTTAAACTTTTTCTATCTATTCTAATATCATGCAAACCACAATTTACTAAAATCAAATCATATTTCTTATTATCATCTATCATCTGATTCATATACTTAAATACTAAATTACTATCTCCACCATTAGCACCATATGGATTATTTGGATTATTTAAAGCAGATTCTATTTCATCTTCATTTCCTTTCCTATAATACTTTACTTCATCTTTTAACAATTCTTTCAAATATTTATGATAATATAATGATATACTATCTCCTATTAAAAATATACTCTTCATATAGCCTCCAAATTATTATATTTACTTAATACCAATTTATTTTATATTACTTATTACTAAAAAAAGACTTGATATCAATTTTAATATACAAGTCTTTTTGTCTTTTATATATTCTCAGAATACTCTTCTATTTCTTTCATTCCACTCATTTGATCAACTTTAAACGGGCCTCTCTTATTGCAATATCCACAAGAAATATAATCTTTAGCTGTTTTTTCTAAGTTTTTATAATGATCTTTTGCTAAAGCATAATCTGATTTTTATAAATTTTCTATAATATTATAATTTCATCAAATTAAAATATAGAAAAAATTACTAAAACCATTATTACAATGCTAAAAAAGAATGGTCCTAAACATCCTCCTCTTCTATATGGTGGTCTTCTCCATCCAAAATATGGGCGACGAGGAGGTGGTGGTGGTGGACCACCCATAGGGCCACCAAATCCTCCGGGTGCGCCATGTGGTCCAGGTCCCATACCTCCGGGTCCTCTTCCTCTACCTCCAAACATATTTCACTACCTCCTTAAAAATATTAACTTTTATATATTTCTTACTATTGATTTTTTCCACAACAGTTTTTATACTTTTTGCCACTTCCGCATGGACAAGGATCATTTCTACCTATTTTTTTCTCTGCTCTTACTGGCTTTCTTTTTGGCGTATCTTCTCCACCGCCATTTGTTACAATATTAGTAACATTATTAGTCATTTTTACATTTACTACCTCTTCTTTTCTTTTTGGCTTTAATGAGAACACTGCTTTTACAGATTCTTCTCTAATAGATTTTACTAAGTCTTCAAACATATTAAATGACTCTATTTTATATGCTTCTAATGGATTTGTTTGAGCATATGCTCTAAGTCCTATTCCTTCTTTTAAAGCTGTTATAGCATCAATATGATCCATCCATTTTTGATTTACTGTATTTAATACAAGATACTTTGCTATCTTATTAAATTCAGCTTCAATATTTAACTTTTTAGCCTCTTCTACTCTCATTTGATATATAGCATCAATTTTTTGAGTTAATAATTCAGTCATATCTTCTTCATCAAGAATTTTTACATCTTCTTGCTTAATTATATTGTCCTCACCAAATAAGTTCCTTAAAACGGCATTTACAGCATTATAATCTATGCTTGATATACTGTCTGCATTTACAAAATATTCTTTAACGATGGATGTAATTATACCTACATATAACTTCTTTACTATATCATATACATTATCACATTCTAATACTTCTCTTCTTTGAGAATATATTATCTCTCTTTGTTGATTCATTACATCATCATATTCTAGAACATTTTTTCTTATACTATAATTTCTTCCTTCAACTTTCTTTTGTGCAGCTTCAATTGTATTTGTAAGCATTTTTTGCTCGATAGGCATATCATCTGGTATACCAAGAGTATCAATTATTCTTGCCATCTTATCTGATCCAAATAGTTTCATTAAATCATCATCCATAGCAATATAAAAACGTGATTCACCTGGATCTCCTTGACGTCCAGAACGACCTCTCAGCTGGTTATCTATACGACGTGATTCATGTCTTTCACTACCAATTATTCTTAATCCTCCAGCTTGTATTACCTTTTCTTTTTCCTTTTGAATTTCAGGTTTATACTTAGCCTCTATTTCTTCCATGTCTTTTTTAGCTTCAATTACTCTTGGATTGTCATTATGTATAGGAGTAATAGCAAGCTCAATTTCTTCAGGTGTATACCCTTTTTTAGCAAGCTCACTTCTTACAATAAACTCTAAGTTACCTCCTAACATTATATCAGTACCACGTCCAGCCATGTTAGTAGCAATTGTAACAGCTTTATATTTACCAGCTTGAGCTATAATTTCAGCTTCTTTTTCATGAAATTTAGCATTTAATACTTGATGTGGTATTTTTTTCTTTGATAGCAAACTACTTAATTTTTCGGATTTATCTATAGATATTGTACCAACAAGTACTGGTTGACCTCTTTTATAACAATCTTCAACTTCATTTACTATAGCATTAAACTTAGCCATTTGATTTTTATATACTACATCATTATAATCTTTTCTTATCACAGGTTTATTAGTAGGAATCTCGACTATATCTAATTTATATATTCCTTTAAACTCATCTTCTTCTGTTTTAGCCGTACCAGTCATACCTGCAAGTTTATGATACAATCTAAAATAGTTTTGAAAAGTTATAGTTGCAAGTGTTTGAGATTCATTTGCTATAGTTACACCTTCTTTTGCTTCTATTGCTTGATGAAGCCCATCACTATACCTTCTTCCTTCCATTACACGTCCAGTAAATTCATCTACAATTAATACTTTACCATCTCTTACTATATAGTCTTTATCTCTAGTCATAAGCCCATATGCTCTTAATGCTTGATTTATATGATGAGAAATAGTTAAATTTGATACATCAGATAGAGACTCTATTCCAAAATACTTTTCTGCCTTCTTAGTACCTGTATCTGTAAGAGCTACAGTATGTGCTTTTAAATCTACAATATAGTCATAATCATCATCTGTTTCATCAAATTCTTTATCATTATTTTCAACAATTTTTCTTGCTTTTAATCCTTTAGCAAAAGAATTGGCTTGCTTATATAAGTCACTTTGTTTATTTATATTTCCAGATATAATAAGTGGAGTTCTAGCTTCATCAATTAAAATACTATCAATTTCATCGACAATTGCATAGTTTAATTCTCTTTGTACCATAGATTCTTTATCCATAGTCATATTATCTCTTAAATAATCAAAGCCAAACTCATTATTTGTACCATAAGTTATATCTGAATTATACGCTTTCTTCTTTTCTTCAGGAGACATATTAGGTATAACAAGTCCTACAGTAAGTCCTAAAAAATTATACAATTTTCCCATCCATAAACTATCTCTTTTAGCAAGATAATCGTTTACTGTAACAACATGTACTCCCTTTCCTTCTAACGCATTTAAATATACAGGTAAAGTTGCAACTAAAGTTTTACCTTCACCAGTTTTCATTTCAGCTATTCTTCCTTGATGTATTATTATTCCACCAATAAGTTGAACTCTAAAATGTCTCATTCCTAATACTCTACTTGCTGCTTCCGCAACAGTAGCATAAGCTTCAGGTAATATATCATCTAAAGTTTCTCCAGACTTTAATCTATTTTTAAATTCATCCGTTTTTGCTCTTAATTCATCATCACTTAATTTTTTTAAATCTTCTTCTATAGCTTCTATCTTATCTACAATAGGTAATATTCTTTTTATTTCCCTACTACTATATGTTCCAAATATTCTTTCTAATAGTTTCATCTTCATGCCTCCATATCAGACATTATACCATATATCCGTTTAAAATAAAACACTTAATAATAAATTTTTGCATATAGGTTTTATCATAATCTTCCTATTTTTTAATATATATATATTAGAATAATGGAGGAATACTATGTTCGTTATAAATATAAAAATGGATTATAAAAAAATACTACTTATATGTATTATATGTGCAACAATAATTGCTTCAATTATAGAATTTGGCTTTAATGATAAATCTATATTTACTAGCAATAATATAAATAATTATGATTATGATATAGACGAGACAACATTTGTCTCTACACTAAAGAAGATTCATGAAAATATAGACGAAAATATAGGAAAAACAATAAAAGTATCTGGATTTGTTTATACTCTACCAGATTTTAACGAAGATTTTTTTGTATGTGGAAGGTATATGGTACAAGATAATGAGACACAAGTAGCAGGATATTTATGTAATTATAATGGTGACTTAGAACTAAATGAAAACGAATGGATAGAAGTATGCGGAACAATAATTAAAGGAAACTATAATGGAGATGTACCAGTTATTAAAATAGATAAAGTAAGCAAAATAGTAGCACCTGCAAATACATATGTAGAAGAATAAAAACTCTACGGGTATAACCCGTAGAGTTTAACAGTTATTTTTTAAATATAAATTTCTTTACATTTTTAAGAATTCCAAGTAATGATACAATAAATGCTAGAATTAATCCCATACCCATAACATCTGATGTATTTACATTTTGATCTTCATTTGTATCTTTATTTTCGTTTAATTTCAATGAATCTAAAGCTTCTTGTAAGTTTGCTGTGTAATCGTCGATATTATCTTCATTAATTTCACCATTATTAATTTTATCTTTAATATCGTTAACAGTTTGATCTAAATTATTCCATGAATCTTCTGTATAATCATCTTTATTTAAATTTCCGGATTGATCAATTAAATCATTTAATCCACTCATATCTAATACTAAATTATTTATAGCTTCTTGTATATCTTCAACTCTATTATCTATCTCATATTGTTTAGTAAGCTCATCTGTATTTAATAAACTTTCAAGAGTTTGCCATGAATCTATAGTATATTTAGTACTATCCATACTTTCAACTTTCTTTATAATTTCATCTAATTTAGATCTATCTACAGTTAAATTATTTAATGCATTTTGTATATCATCTACTCTTTTATCTATCTCATATTGTTTAGTAAGAGCATTTGAACCTTCTACTATTTGTTGTAAATTAGCCCATGACTCCACACTATAGTTTCTTTCTTCTAGTTTATGAATTTCTTCAAGTAATTTATTTAATTCACTTCTATCTACGCCAAGATTATCTATTGCATTTTGTATTTCTTGCGCTTTAGCATCAATTTCACTTTGTTTTGTTAATCCATCTGTACCAGTAAGTGTATTTTGCAAAGCTTCCCATGAAGAGTTACTATAATCTGAACTATTTAATTTTTTAACTTCTTCTAATAATCCATCTAATTGCGATCTATCAATAGTTAGACCAGACATTGCGTCTTGAATTTTTGCTATAACTTCCTCTATTTGTGACTGTGTAGTTACTGTATCAGCCATATTAACTGCATTTTCTAATACATCCCATGATGCTTTACTATAATCTGTTTCTACTAATTTACCTACTTCTTCAAGTAATATATCTAATTCGCTTCTGTCTATACCTAAACCATTTACAGCATTTTTAATTTCTTCTACTTTAGCATCAATTTCACTTTGTTTTGTTAATCCATCTGTACCAGCAAGTGCATTTTGTAATGCTTGCCATGATTCCTCACTATAATCTGATGAATTTAATTTAGATATATTATCTAAAAGAGTATCTAATACACTTCTATCTACTGTTAAATTTGTCATAGCATTCTGGATTTCTTGTACTTTTGCATCAATTTCACTTTGTTTTGTTAAAGTATCAGCTCCTGCTATTGCTTGTTGTAAAGCATCCCATGAACTATCACTATAATCTGATTCTGTTAAACTTCCTACTTGTTCAAGTAATCCATCTAGCTCACTTCTGTCTGTTCCTAGATTATTTATTGCATCTTTAATTTCTTCTACTTTAGCATCTATCTCACTTTGCTTTGTTAAATCTTCTGCGCCAGCTACTGCTTCTTGTAATGCATCCCATGAACTATCACTATAATCTGACTCTGTCAAACTTCCTACTTGTTCAAGTAATCCATCTAGCTCACTTCTGTCTGTTCCTAGACTTTCTATTGCATCTTGTATTTCTTCTACTTTAGCATCTATCTCACTTTGCTTTGTCAAATCTTCTGCACCAGCTATTGCTTCTTGTAATGCATCCCAAGAACTATCACTATAATCCGACTCTGTTAAACTTCCTACTTGTTCAAGTAATCCATCTAGCTCACTTCTGTCTGTTCCTAGACTTTCTATTGCATCTTTAATTTCTTCTACTTTAGCATCAATTTCGCTTTGCTTTGTTAAATCTTCTGCACCAGCTATTGCTTCTTGTAACTTATTCCAAGATTCTTCACTATAATCTGATTCTTCTAAACTACCTACTTGCTCAAGTAGTCCATCTAGCTCACTTCTATCTGTTCCTAGATTATCTATTGCATCTTGTATTTCTTCTACTTTAGCGTCTATCTCACTTTTATCTTTTAAATCTTCTGCACCAGATACTGCTTCTTGTAACTTATTCCAAGATTCTTCACTATAGTCTGATTCTACTAAGTCTCCTACATGATCTAATAAATCATCCAACTCACTTCTATCGCCCATCAAATTATTTATTGCGTTTTGAATCTCTTGTACTTTTGCATCTATCTCGTTTTGTTTTGTTAAATTATCTGTACCTTCAAGTGCATTTTGTAATACTTGCCATGATTCTGCGCTGTAATCTGTTTGTACTAGTTTTCCTGCATCTTCTATTACTTTATCTAATGCACTTCTATCTACTGTTAAATTTGCTATAGCTGTCTGTATCTCTTGTGCTTTTGCATCAATTTCACTTTGTTTTGTTAGTCCATCTGTACCAGCAAGTGCATTTTGTAATGCTTGCCATGATGCTACACTATAGTCTGTTTGTACTAGTTTTCCTGCATCTTCTATTGCTTTATCTAATGCACTTCTATCTATGCCTAAATTATCTATTGCATTTTGTATCTCGTCTACTTTAGCATCTATTTCCTCTTGGCTTGTTAAACTATCTGCACCGTTTATTACTTCTTGTAACTTATTCCAAGATTCTTCGCTATAATCTGATTTTGTTAAGTTTTCTACTTTTTCTAATATTTCAATTAATTTAGATTTATCCAAATATGAATTTTCTATTGCAACAAATGTACCATCATAATTTTCAGATAACCTTACTATTATTAAATCATCCGTTACAATAAAATCTTCCAAATCATCAAAATTTACATCATTTAAATTTATTATTTTTACTAAATCTCCATTATTATTGTATTCTCTTATAGATTCTTTCAAATCATTATCTCTACTATAAACAAAAAAACCATTAGACGAAGATTTTATTTTTATTTCATGTTGTATATTTCCATCAAATACTGCATACAAATATTCATCAACTTTGTCAAATATTATATTTCCATTAAAATCAAATTTTATAATTCTACTTCCCTCTCCACTAATCTTATTACCATACTCATCAGTTACTGGCTCTATAGCAATAAATCCATCTTTAATTTTTGTAACTTTAGGTCTACCAGAACTATATTTAAAAGGAAGATTTTTTTCATATATAATTTCTCCAGAAGTATTTATTTTATACAATTTTGATTCTAATTTATCTCGATACTCATGTGTAATAATAATATCGTTATCTCCATCTTTTATACATTCTATAATACCTGGTCTATATAAAAAGCCAGTTGAATTATCCCATATAACATTTCCATCGTAACTTATTTTTGATTTATTACAATTGTAAAGATTACCAGCTATAATAATACCATCATCAAGGAAATAATTAATCCTTCCAGCTCCACGACTAGCAATTTTATTAATATAATTTCCATTACTATCAAATTCTAGTGTAAAACCATTACTAAAAAAAACAAATATGTTATTGTTATTTGGGTTTACTCCTACGTCAAGTACTTCATTTGCTACATCTCCCATTAGTTCATTAATTTTATCTTCTAAATTAAATAATAAATTTCCTTTATAATCATATTTCTTTATATCAGAAGAAAAATAACTAATATCAGCACTTCTAGTCATAGTTAAAAATCCATCATTACTTATCCTCAACATTCTGCTTCTACTCTCTTCCACTACTTTCCATATATTAGATTCACCAATATTAACTTCTTCTACATTATTTGTATCTAATATTTCAAGTTCTGATTGGGCATCATACTCACTCAAATTAACTGTTTTAATAACCTCATTTTTATACTTAAATCCAACCGTTCCAATTGATACCGCAAGAATCATTCCCGATACTGCAATAACCACCTTTTTATTTTTAGACTTGTTTTTTTTCATATATATTTTCCCTCCTATTTTGTACACAACTATATTTTATAATATCTAAAAATAATTGGTAGATTTTTCCATAAAATTATGTAATTTTTTCTACTTATATAGCATTGATATTGCAATAATGTTGCAATATCAAAAAAAAAAAAAGACATTACTGTTACAATAAGTATGTAAACTAAAAAAAATAAACTTTATTTAGTATTTTTTTAAATAAAGTGTACTTACTTTTTTGTTATTCTTTTCTCATTTTATTTTTTATATCTTCAAGTATTGTTTTTCCTATATCTTCTTCTTTTACTTCTGGCTCTTGTTGTGAATCACTAAAACACATTCTTATTTGCTTTGAATTTTTTATTTTCTCTATATGTGCCATTATTGTTGTATATAATGTTATATATACTTCTATTTTATAGCCTTCATTTTCAATAAGCTTTCTTACATATTCTACTGTTTCTTTGTCTTGTGGATTTGCAAAAGCAACGTATATAGTATCTCCTACCTTATCAAAAGGCAATGCTCTATATGTAATTATTATATCTGATGGTAAATAGTTAAGTGGATTTATAGATAATTTTCTATCAATTATTGCAGATTTTACTCCTAAATTAGAAGATAAAACTTCAAGTAAATCTTTTTTATCACACATATCTAAAACATCAACTATCTCACCAAACTTTAGATCTGGATGCTCTTCTTGATAATTTAATGCTATTCTAACTTCTTTTTTTGTTAATACTTTTCTTTGTATAAATTCTTCACCTATTGGTAATTTATTTTCATTATTCATAACTATCATTCCTTTCAATATTACTTTAATAATATCTACAAATATATTATAGCATAAATAAATTTAAATTTTAATATCTAAAAAGATGAAATCTAAATATTTAGACTTCATCTTAAACTATATTAATTCATGTATGTAATCACTCCAGAATCATCAATGTTATAATCTTGTGCACTAGTATATATACAATCATCAAAGCCTAAACTTTCTGTTGATATAATATATCTTCCTTCTTCATTACTACTTTGAGCTATAGCAAATTTTTCCTCACCATCTTCATTTTTCTTTACAATATATTTATAACTTTCTCCATCTTTTACAACAAAATAAATATCAATATTTGTAATATTCCCTGAATCTGCAAGCTCAACATTTTGACCAATATCTTCTTGTATCATATCTTTAATTTCACTAAGCTTACCCATTGCATTTTCTATAATATATTCAGATTCCGCCTGAACATTTTGATCTAACTCATCATTTTGCTTTTCTATTATAGTATCATTTTTTATTTTAAAAACTAGTAATACTCCAAGTAAAATTATAACAAAAATTATAATAATTCTTACAATGCTTACGAAAACTTTTTTCATAAAAATTCTCCTTATTCTAGCACTAATCCATTATAATTATTATTCCACCAATCAGGTGTACCATCTAGTTTTACTTTAACAATATCACCCTCTACTACATAAAATGTTACGCCTTTATAATCACTTATATCTATTCCTAGTGTAGTTTCTACATTTTCCATATTTAATTTATATGCTTTTGAATCTTCATCATAATCTAAAGAATCTTCTTGTGTTATTAATGCTGGTAATATATTATCCTCATAATCATTTATTTGCTCACCGTCAGCTGTTTTTCCAGATAATAATTCTTCTTTAGTATATACACCAAATGCATCAGAATATGAAGATCCAACATAATATGAAAGAGTAGATTGCAATTCTAATACATCATCTAAAAATTCTCTTCCTTGCTGATTTGCCGCATATCCATTAGGTCCAAATAATATATAAGCACCTGCAAGTCCTAATAAAATTAAAAGTATTATTATAATCAATGTCTGCTTTTTACTTTTCATTCATTTCACTCCTTAATTATCATTATATCAAGATTATAGTATCATAAATAGATTTTTTTTTCAATAATATAATCACATTTTAGCATTACTTTTATTTCTATTCAAGAAAAAGTCAAAAAAAAGATATCATTTAGGATATCTTTCACATTATTCTCACATATTTATCTTTTCTATACTTATATTATTTGCATCAACACCTAATTGATCTACTATTATTTGCATTATTTGTGCTACTAAAGTTTCATCTAGTTCCTCTGTTTTTACTATAACATTATATTTTCCACTAGTTGTAGGTATTATTACCACATCTTCTATATTTTTAGATCTTATTACATTTTCAACCATTATAATCTGATTTTTTTCCTCTATCAACTCACTGAGTTTATTTTGATACTCTGATACAATTTCTGCAGTAGAATTTGAATTATTTATAATATCAGAATAGTTATTTGAAAGCTCAGAATACATATTATCTCTATCATATCTAAAAGATGCTATTGTTTCATCTGCCTGACTACTTGTAGATTGTGCATCATTATATATATCTACCTGATCATTATTTGAATTCACATATACCGTTTGACCTAAATCTTTTTCTCTTTCTGGATTATATCTATAATTTATATATCCAGCAATAAGAAGCATAAAGCAAAAAGATGCTCCTGCCATAGCAAACCTTTTTATTTTCTCTTTGTTTTTCATAAAAAACCTCCTATTATTTTTCAAAAACTTGAACTTTATATGATGCTATTCCTAGTAAATTTCCTAGTGCTGTTGCAAGTCTTTGTTTTAAGTCTGAACTTTCTACCCCTTTAGCTACTACTATAACTCCTTCTACTGATGGAGTATTATACATTTGAATTATTGCAGTCTTTTCGCCACTCTTTTCATTATATGCAACACTTTTTTCAACACTAGTAACATTTCCATTCTCATTTAAAGTCTCTTTTGTATCATAAACAACACTTGTATTTCCATTATTTGAATAATTAATAATTACTGATACATCACTTACCCCGGATATTTGAGATAATACTTGACTTATTTTATCTTCTATATTTTCACTTTTTTCTTCTTGCTCTTGAACTTTATTTTCCATAGTTGTCTCTTGTACTGATTCATCACTATTAAATATATAATTAATACTAATCAAAAGTATTACTAATAATACTAAAAGTAATATCAAATTTTCCTTTTTTCTTTTATTATCTTTAGTAATATTCTTTAAGGTTTCTAAATAATTCATAAACTTTAGCCTCCTTTTTCAACTGTTACTTTTTGTTTATCTATATCATACTCTTGATTTATAAAAGAAACTATATCAAATGATGTATCACCTGTAACTTTCACAGTTACCTTATCTATATTATATGTATCTGTAATATCTATTTCTACTTGTATTTCATTTTCAATATTTTCGGATAATTTTTGCTTTATATCATTTTCAACGCTTGATTTAAAATTTTCCTTTACATTATTTTTATTTATATCTTCATAATTAGATAAATTAGTGTATTCCATATTCAATGTTTCTGCTGTAGCCATATTTAGAAAAATATTTTTAAAACTGTCTTTCAAATCTCCGTTTTTTACTAAATTAATTACAGGACCCAAGATGACTATTATAGTTACTATTCCCATCAAAGAATAAATATACTTTTTTAATTTGGTATTAGGCACAATTATACGTATAACAGTAAAAAGTATACCAATAGCTAGTATCATATTTATCCAATTTCTAAATGTATCCAACATAAATATTCCCCCTATCCACTAATTGAATTTATTATACTTAATATAATTCCTGTAGACATTATAAAAAGAACCATTATACCTATTAAAATTCCTAGCATATCTTTATATACCCCAACAAACCCTTTTAAAAAGTTTTCTATACTTTTGTCCTCATTTATAGGTTCACTAATTGCAATTAATATATTATATAAAACTATAACAGCCACTAGCTTTATTATTGGAATACTTACAATAATTATTGTTGTAACTAATGATACTATTCCTCCTACTTTTCCAATAAGTTGTGTTGCTCCAAGTACAGTATCTAAACTATCAGATAGAAATTTTCCAACTACGGGAACAAAATTAGATACCATATTCTGCGCAGTTTTAAAAGATATTGTATCAATAGATTTAGTAACAGAAGATTCCATAGAAAGTACAAATACAAAAATTCCTATAATAGTTGTAAAAATGTATAATGATGACTTTCTAAACATGGATGATAAATTATCCATCTTTATATTCTCGGATATTCTAGATACTATATTAATTGCAATAGATATTGTAAAAAATGGAATTATAATATACTCTGTAGCAAAACATATAAAATTTGCTATAAAAAGAAGTAATGGCTCTACTACACCAGTAGATGTAATTTTTCCTGTAGCCATAAGTATACCCAAAAGAAATGTAGATACAATTTGCATTATATATCCAAGCATGTTTACAATATTTTTAAACATTGTAACTATATCTAAATAGTTTTTTAAAAGTAAAGCACTAATTGCTATAAAAATAACTAACTTTGTAATTTTTACAACATCACTATTTTTATCAAGCTCAAGACTCGTTACAATAGCCATTATGATTACTATAATAAAAATGCTAGTTACACTGCTAATAGTATTTTTTACTTCTTTAAAAATACTATTTACTAAAATACTTAATATACTATCATATTGTATTCCTTGGCCAGATATTAAGTCATCATATAAAGTATTAACATTAAAATCTTCTATATCATTTTCTGCTGCATACTCTTCAAATATAGATAAAAAACTATCCATTTCTAAACTATCTGCGACATCTTGTGTAACATCTTGGCTATCTTCTACTATAATTTCTTCTTGAGCTGCCAATACATTGCTAAAACTAAATAACAGACAAACAAAAGCAATTAATCTTATACTCTTTTTTATCATACAACTGTTGATACAATTTCCAAAAGAGATGTTATAATAGGGATGGATAATGATACAATTATTACTTTTCCTGCTATCTCTATTTTATTAGCTATAGAGCTTTCTCCGGCATCATTACATATATTTTTTCCGAATTCAACAATGTATGATATTCCTACTACTTTCAATATTATCTTTAAAAAATTAACATCTATTGATGAACTTTCTATTAATCTATTTAATAACTCTATTACACTTGTTAATTCATCTACTATAAAAAGCAACATTATAATTGAAGCTGCCACTACACACATCAGTGCCATTTCTGGCTTTTGATTTTTCAATATAATTATTAAAGAAACTGATATTATACCAAAACCTACAATTTTAAAAATATTCATATCAACCTCCTATAAATTAAATGTGTCTCTTACTGTATTAAATAGCTCACTAATTTTAGAAATAACCATCATTAATACAATAATTACACCTGTTAATGTTGTCATCATAGCTTGATCTTCTCTGCCAGCTTTAGACAATACTTGATTTAGTACAGCTACAAGTATTCCTACTCCTGCTATTTTAAATAATAAATCTATATCCATATCTATTCCTCCTTATATGAATATAATCACAATCATTAACCCAGTAATAACCCCTATTGTTTTGTATACTTTAGAATTCTTATTTTTTATTTCGTTTGCCTCTTTAATCTGTTTATTTATTATTGATATTCCATTTTCTATTATGTTATATTGTGATTCTAAATCACTCCTTCCTAGATTTTTTAATGTAGAAATTATAATCTCTTTATCATATTCATTCAATGCTTTTAAAGAATTAACATTATTTGTTATACTCATATCTATTTTATCAATTCCATATTCTGACATATCTAAAGAAATAGCTCCAATAACATCTTTAAGCTGTGTATTTAATCTTTGCCTTGACATTTCATATGCTACAGGTAAACTATTTAACATATACATCATTTCGTTTTGAACCATTCTCAAAAAAGTTATCATATCTGTTAAGATTTCTTCTCTGGATTTTAAAGAATTCGCCATTTCTATTCCGATATATGAAGTAATAAATAATATAGCTATTGCTATAATAATTTTTATAAATATCATGCTACACCCCCAATTTTAGAGGTATCATATATTTTTTCAACTATTCCAGGGATTTTTCCACTAGAGAGTATAACAATCTTAGAAAATATATTTAAATCAATAAGCTCTTTTATATCTTTATTTTTTAGTATACTATTTAATGAATCTCCATGCATTGTAAATATAACACTAACGCCAGATAAAATCGCCTCTTTTATAGCAACTATATCTTCTGGTCTTCCAATTTCATCAGTTGCTATAACTTCCGGTGCCATAGAACGCACCATCATTTTCATTCCAGTAGACTTAGTTACATTACTCATAACATCTGTTCTTACTCCAACATCTAGGCTTGCAACTCCTTCATATACTGATGCAATCTCCCCTCTTTCATCAATTAAAGATACATTTTTTCCAGTTAAATTAAGTTTAGGTATTCCATTACTTATTTGTCTTACTATATCTCTTATTAAAGTTGTTTTTCCACACCCTGGAGGTGAAACAATTAATGTATTTAATAACCTTCCGTTTTGTATAATATACGGTAATACTTTATCTGCACAACCATATACTTGTCTTGCTACACGAATATTTAAAGCACAAATATTTTTTATATTCTTTATTTTTCCATCAACATATACTACCTCTCCACTTATTCCTATTCTATGACCGCCTCTGATTATAACAAAGCCATTATTTATATCATTTTGTATAGCATATATGGAATTTTTAGAAACATTTAATAATACCTCTAAAATAGCCTTAGCTGTAACAATACATTCTAAAACTATTTCTGTATTCATACACCTCAATATAACTTTACTTTTTGTTCTTAGACGTATTTCAGTTATATTTTGAGTACAGTTTATTCTAACAATTTCACTTGCTATATATTTAGGAAGTACTTTTAATATTTCCTCTATCATATACTCACCTCTTAGATACAATAGTTATACTCCCATATAAAAAAATTTTTTGTAGAAATATACTATATAAAAGTAAAAATATATTCTAAATTTAGCAAAAAAAAGAATGTAGTAAATACTACATTCTTTTTTACAAATAATATATAATTTAATTTATATATATTATTTTTTATTACATTTTTATCATTATTTAATTAAACAAATCTAGCAATTCTTCTTTTGACATCTGTGATATAAAAGTCTCACCTGTCTTTATAACTGAATCTGTCAAATCCTTTTTTCTTTCTTGAAGCTTTTGTATTTTCTCCTCAATACTATTTTCACATATTAACTTAAATACTTGAACATTATTCCTTTGACCTATTCTATAAGCTCTATCTGTTGCCTGATTTTGTGCAGATAGGTTCCACCATGGATCATAGTGAATAACAACATCCGCTCCAGTAAGGTTAAGACCTGTACCGCCTGCTTTTAGAGAAATTAAGAATACTTTTATATTATCATCCTTATTAAACTCATCTACCATTTCAATTCTTGTATCTACTTTTGTTTGACCTGTTAAAATTGAATACTCTATTCCTCTTTTTTCAAGCTCTTTAGTTATTATATCAAACATCGAAGTAAATCCTGAGAAAAGTAGAATTTTATGTTTTGCAGCTATTGCACCTTCAATTAATTCTAGACATTGATTTAATTTTGCACTATCTCCTTCATAATCTTCTAAGAATAGTTTTGGATGACAACATATCTGTCTAAGTCTTGTAATTAAAGATAATATTTTAAACCTACTTTGCTCAAAGCCATTAGCTTCTATTTCCTGTTTCATTTTAACTTTTGCTAGAGCAAGATATGAATTATATAGCTTTTGTTGTTCTTCATCCATTTTACTATACATTATTTGCTCTGTCTTATCTGGCAATTCTTTTAATACATCCTTTTTAATACGTCTTAATACAAATGGAGCTACAAGTTTTTGCAATCTATCCATTACAAATTTATCATTTTCTTTTATTATAGGTGTTTCAAACTCATCTTTGAATTTTTTATATGTATATAAGTATCCTGGCATAATAAAATCAAATATAGACCATAATTCTGCTAATGAATTTTCTATTGGAGTACCAGTAAGAGCAAATCTTACTTCACTTTTTAAATCTTTTAGTGCTTTTGCATTTTTAGTATTATTATTTTTTATATACTGGGCTTCATCAGCAATAACGTATTTGAATCTAAAGTTCTTATATTTTTCTATATCTCTTTTTAATAAATCATATGAAGTTATTATAACATCATAATTTGGTATTGTTGCTATAAGATGTTCTCTTTGATCAGCATTTCCAGATATTATTAAAGTATTCATGTTACTAGAAAATCTCTTTATCTCTTTTTCCCAGTTAATATATAGTGAACTTGGACACACAACAATAGATGTTTTTGATGTCCTATTTTTTTCATCTAATAATAAAGCAATAATTTGTATTGTTTTACCAAGTCCCATGTCATCTGCTAAAATTCCACCGAATCCATATTTTTCTAAAGTCTTTAGCCAACTAAATCCTGTTTTTTGATATTCTCTTAATACACCTTTTAATTCTTCTGGCTCCTCATATCTTACATCTTCTATATCTTTGATATTTTTTACAATATCTTTAAATTTATTGTCTAGCTTTATAACCATATCAGAGTCGTTATTTTTAGCCAAACTATCGATATATAAAGCTCTATAAGTTGGTATTTCTACCTTTCCTTTTACGATATCTTTTTCAGTAATATTTAATGTTTTTGCTAGATTTACAAGTGATCCTATACCATCTGAATCTATATTTATAAAGCTACCATTTTTCAACCTATAGTATTTTTTCTTTAATTTATATCTCTTAAATATATCTTTAAGCTCATTTTCGTCTAATTCTAGATCATCAAAATCCATCTCTAAGAAATTGTTCTCTATTCTTACACCTATATTAAACGTTTTCTGAGTTATGATCTGCCTATTTTTTAGCTTATCTGTTACTAAAACTTCAAATTTTTCCATAAACTTATCTATACCTTCTGTTAGAAAAGTATAAATATCATCTTCATTCGATAAATAAATTATATGTTTTTTAAAGTTTATAACAAAGTTATATAATTTAAATAGCTCCTTTGCCCTTGCCTCTTCAATTATATTTCTGTTGCATGTTACATTTAAATCTTTATCAAAAGGATTAAACTCATCATTACCATAGCAAAATTTTACTTCTGCCACAATATTTCCTCTATCATCTATATCTAAGAATATCTTAGTACCTAACTTTTCTGCTTTATATTTTTCTAGCAATTCATCAGAAACAGTTATATTAGTACTATTTTTTAAAGCAGGTAAAACGTATTCACAAAAACTTGTTGCACTGCCTTTAGAAATTGTAATTTTACCTTCCGCATCACTTGATAATTTTTCCATAAGTGGTAATACTTTTGTTTTAAATTCATCACTACATCTATGCAGTTTATCCTTATACAAAACATATGAATAATCTTGTCCTTCAAAAACATAGTATCTATCACTATTAGTAATAACATCTATTCCATTTTCATCTTCGTCTACAATTTCAACATCAAATGATGGATCCTCATCTACTAATGTTACCATCCCATATGCTTTCTCATAATCGTATCCCTCTATAACTATTTTTTGACCTTTTAATATGTCAAAGACTTCATCTAATAATGAATACTTCAACTTAAAATTAGTCTTATATCTTTTATTCAATGTAAAGTGATATGTTCCAAGTTTTGAGAACTCATTATATTCCAAAGCTTTAGCTACTATAAGCTTAGCTAAAGCCTGAGAATCTTTAGTAAATGATTCAATTGAGTGTTTAAATTCTAATTCTTTTCCATACTTTACTATATTACCGTTTTGCATATCTTCACTAAATTTATATAGATCTCTTAGTATGTACATTCTGTCTTTTCCAATTTTAAAAGATATTTCTAATTCTTTTTTCATATCATTTAAAAGATATAATACAGCTTGAATATCTATACTTTCTTTATCTATATTTCTATTCAATTCTAGATTTTCATAATATGCCATAAGTCCATTATTTTCTCTTTGCTCGTTTATTTTATCCTTATATGATTTATTATCTATCACATCATCATCTATATCTGCTGACTCACTATTTTTATCATAATTCATATATGAAGATTCATTAATATACATATCAAAAATCATAGCTACAACATGTTTACAAGGAGTATCTTTTTTAGATGAAGATGGGCACTCACATTTATATGAAAGGACCCCATTTTTCTTTTTTATTTCCACCTCATAAATATAAGTTCCTTCAACATATGCTTTTGCTATATAATTATTCTCAGATACATAATTAAAATCTGCTACTTTTACTCTATTTTGCTCAAAATATTTTTTACCTCTATTTGTAACATCTGTTCCAGCATCAAATAAAATATCATTTATTTCTTCTGCATTTATTAACATTTTTTCATCTCCTATTAAAAAACAAAAATAATAAATTACCCATAATAACTTTAGACATTAATAAGCATATTTTTATTTATATCATAACTTATATTATACTATAAAAAGCTTAATTTGTGAATGATTTATGTTAATTTTAATAAAAATAATTATACTATATGCATTATTTTTACAAAAAAAGACTTAAACTAAATATATACATTAAGTATAATTTTAATTTAAGTCAAAATACTTATTTTAATTTTTCATTCAATACTTCCCAGATATCTGGTGTTTCAAATCCTTTTTGCCATCCAGTTATCCCGGCAAGGTTATAATTAATTACTATATCCGCCCTTTGAGACATAGAATATGCATCCTCTATCCATAACTTATAAGTCTCACTATTGGTATCCAATTCTACATAGTGTTGTCCAGACTCCTCATCTACTTGCTCAGTTAATCCATTTTCTTCAATAAATTCTCGTGAGCTTTCCATTCCAAATACTGTAGTTGAAATATCACCATTACTATCTATTTCCCATAACCTTGTATAAAAAGGAACTCCTAATATAATTTTTGATGGATCAATGTTTGAGTCTTCTATTAGTGAATTTACATTATTTTCAACCCAATCTATCTCAGATATAGATCCAGCCTCATCTGACCAATTACCTCTTTGATCATATCCCATTAGCATAACATAGTCACATGCTTTTCCTACACCTTGTCTATCAATATAATTTGTAAAATATATATCTACAGAAAGTTTTGCACCAGTTTCTCTTACCAAAGGATACAATTCCCTTAAAAACTGTGTATACATATATTTATCTTCTTCTTTCATACCCTCAAAGTCTATATTAATTCCATCTAATTTATTATCTTTTATTACTTTAATTATATTTTTAATTAGTGTCTCTCTTTTTGATTCATCATTCATTATTTGTGATGTAATCTCTTTTTTATCAAAATTCTCTTTATCGAAGCCATTGGTTATTATTGGCCATATCTCATATCCATAAGATTTGGCTTTATCATAATAGTCCTCACTATATTCTTCTTCAACACTTCCTTCAGAATCAGATATAGAATACCATGTTGGCATAGCTACGTCTACACCCTCTATCTTATCACCCAATGTATCAAGATTACTACCATATTGCCAAAACATTATTAGTTTTTCTTGGTTTTGTGGCTCCTCCTCTTCTGTATTATCATTATCTGATATAACAGTCACAGCACTTTTATCTATATACCCTATTTTCCCTGTATCACTTTTTACTTTATACCATCTATTATGTTTTAAACTATCCTCATATACAGTTACTGTATTATATTTATTTAATGTTTCTAATACTTGCGAATTTGTATCTATATCACTATATAACTTTACACCATTATAATTTAAATTTATATCATTTAAATCTTTCTTATCTATTGAAATTGTATTTAACTCTTCGTTATATTCCGTTTTTACATTATATATATCTTTTATTAAAGATATATTAATATACACCTCGTCATTTATTATCTTAGCACATGTTCCTATATCATATTTTTCAAAATTTCTAGTAGCCTTTTTATCATTTAAATCAAATTTATATACATAATTTTCATTTGTTATTATTACCTTTTGAGCTTCTTCATCATAAAAAATCTCTTCATCTATAAAACTTGATACAGTATCAAATGATATATATATATCATCATTTTCCAAAACAGGTACATACTTTTTATCTATATTATCTCCAAATATTACTAATTTAGAGTTACTATTACTATTTTGTCTAGTGCTGTAATGTATAACATTAAATAATAATACTACTACAACTAATAATACAACACACTTTACAATACCTATAATTCTTTCTTTCATAAATTTACCTCTATCACATATGTTCATTATACTATAAAACGAATTATTTGTGAAGAAGTTTACACTATTTTATATTTAATAGTATTTTTTATCTATTTTGTGAAATAATACTAATAGTATATAGTAATTTATTCGTAGGGCTATATACTATTACCTATTAAAGGCGGTATACCACCGCCTTTATTTTTTACTTTTCATATTTAAAATATTTACATCTGTAGAATAAACTATTTTATTTCTTCTTTCTTGCCTTTTTATTGCTATTCTTATTACTTTATCTAAAAGTTCATTAAATTTTAATCCTTTTGGCTCCCATAAATAATATGACAAAGATCCAGGTATTGTATTAATTTCATTTACATATATTTTTTGAGTATCATTATCTATTATAAAATCAATACGAGATACACCTTCACAATTAAGTAGCTTAAATGTATTTTTTGCCAAATCATATATTTCTTCTTGTTGATCTTTAGTTAATTCTGCTGGTATTTTTCTTGTAAGAGATGCCATTCCAGATGATTTTCCACCAAACTTAGATAATTTTCCGCCCTTTCCATTTCCCATATATTTATCTTTATAACTTAGTATTTCATCTTCTTTTATTGGTTCTTCAAGTACAGATACTTCTTGAGATGAGAAATCTCCTATTACAGAACAATTTATTTCCCTAAGATTTGTAACACATCTTTCAATTAAGACATTCTCACAAAATTCAAAAACTTGTTGCATTTTAGATAAAAACTCATCTCTATTTCTTATTATTTCGATTCCAACACTCGAACCTAAATTTGCAGGCTTTACTATTACTGGTAAGTTCAATTTCTTTGTTATTTTTTCATATGCTTTTTGTGAGTCTTGTTCAAATTCTGATATATTTAAAGTCTCATATTCTATAACAGGTATATTAGATGACTCTAATACTTTTTTAAATATAATCTTATTCATTCCAACCGCAGATGCACATACATCACATCCAACATATGGAATATTATACATTTCTAAGAATCCTTCTAATGTTCCATCTTCTACATTAATTCCATGTACAACAGGAAAAGCAATATCTATTTTATATAATACTTTTTTAAGCATTCCATCTTTCTTATTTACTATTAAGCTTCCATTTTCATGAGTAAAATATACCTCATCTGAACTTTTTTTCACCTCATCTAAATCCTTATATCTGTTAATATCTTCTAAAAATTGTGATGAATAAAACTTATTATCTTTAGATATATATATAGGAACAATATCATATTTCTCCTTATCTAAATTTTCTATAACTTGTAATGCTGATATAATTGACACCTCATGTTCCACACTTTTACCACCGAAAAAAACACCAATTACTGTTTTCATAACGCTCACCCTTTCTACTTTATATAACTATCTGGCAAATCATTTTCAAATAGTGCTAGTAAATTATTATTACTAATCTGAATTTCTTCTAGTTTTCTAAATGCTTCATATAAATCTTTCACAACTATATAATTTTTATATCCTTTTTCCTTCATTCCTTCTTCTATTTTTTTAGTAGTTACATCTCCTACTAAAATAACATAGTCCAGTACTGTAGCATACTCACCTAATTTCTTATTTAAATCGTCCGTTTTCTCTCCAAGTTCTATCATTCCAGGTGTTACCATTACTTTATATTTATCTTTAAACATACAAAGTGTATCAATTGCAGCTTTAGAGCCTTCTGGATTTGAATTAAATGAATCATCTAAAGCAAGTATTCCACCCATATTCTTTAGTTCTAATCTATGTTCAATAGGCTTAATTTTCCTTACTGCTTTTCTTATTTGCTCATTAGTCATTCCGAGTTCCTTTGCTATTGCTACTGCACATACAACATTATATATATTATGCTTTCCTAAAAGTCTTGTCTCTAGAGTAAGTTTACTTTTACCATAACATATAGTAAAAATACTTCCCTTATCTGACATCTTTATATTCTTAACAGTATACATAGCCTCTTTATTATCCATACTATATGATATAACTTTTACATCTTTTGCATATTTTTCTATTCCATCTTTTATATACTCATTGTCTATATTTAATATAGCTGTTGCATTTTCTTTTGCATTTGTTATAATTTCAAATTTTCCTTTTTCAACATTATCCATAGATTTAAACGTTGTCAAATGTTGTGGACCAATTGTTGTTATTACAGATATATCCGGTTTTACTATCTTACAAATTTTTTCTATATCTTTTAATTTAGAAGCCCCCATCTCACATACAAATACCTCTGTATATGGTTTTACAAGTTCTCTAATAGATCTTACTACACCAAGAGTTGTATTAAAACTTTTTGGTGTCATGACTGATATATACTTTTCTTCTAATATTGAATTTACAATATTTTTAGTAGATGTCTTTCCATAACTTCCTGTTATAGCTACAACTTTTAGCTTTTTATTTTCTCTAATTATTTTTTTTGCCTCTTTAATATAATGATAATTTAATAAATTTAATATAGGAAGTGCAATAAAATTTCCTAAAATTACAATTCCTATTGCAACAAACTTATACATTGCCATTATTAAAAATACAAATTTTGAAGCCTCTAAATATGCTATCATACATACTACATATAATAATACAAATAAAATTACAGCAATAATACTATAAGTAATCTTTACACGTGTACTATATACAAATTTTTTCTTTGCAACTGGTCTATTATTTATTGTCTTATATGCACTAAAAATTGCAAAAAACACATATGGTATTAAAACAAAAGAATTCACAAATGATAATGCACCTAATATTAGCAATACGACTTCATATATTTGTGGCTTATATACACCAGTAGTTTTTATAGCTGGAAAAAATTCCTCTATTTGATAAAAAGACTGCTGAAATATATGCATAAACTTATTTATATTAACTACAATAAGTGCATTTGTTAGTATATATGCTGTTATAATAATTGCTACCTCCATTTAATCACACTCCTCTAAAAACTTGTATAAAACTCTAATAAATTGATTATAATTATCTAAATAACTATAGTGTCCTGCACCTTTTAATATAACAAGTCCAGAGTCAGGTATCATTTTTTCCATAACTCTACCATCTGATAATGGTGTATCTGTGTCATTTTCTCCCCAAATTAAAAGTGTCGGTACTCTAATATTAGGTAAATATCTTTTTAAATCCTCATTTACTGTATTTTTAAATACTTCTCTCATAACATTAGATGCATTTTTATAATCCTCAGATCCTACTTTTGATCTATACTTTTCAATTATTTTATTTGATTTTTCTTTTCCAAGTATTATTTTTAATACATTTCTTACAAATTTATATGAATAAACTTTTATATAATATTTTAATGTCCTTTTAGGTTTTATTCCCGCACTATCTATCAAAATAATTTTCTTAGGCTCATATTTTAAACTTCCTACAAGTTTTATTATTACTCTTCCCCCAAAAGAATGCCCAATTAAAACTACATTATCTAATTTAAGTTGTTTAATAAACTCAAATATTACTTTAGAATAATCTTCTACCGTATATTCTTGAGACGGCTCTTGACTTAAACCAAATCCTGGTAAATCTATAGCATATACATTATATTTTTTAGATACTTCATTTATAACTGGCATAAAACAATTAATATTTGCACCCCATCCATGTAGAAATATAATGTTAGCTTTACTGCCCACTTCTTTTTTTATGTAATTAATTTTTAAATTATTTATCGATATATCCACATAATTCACCTACTCTATTGTTCTATCAATTCTATTAGACAGTCCTGAGATAAATTCATATACAATTTTTCCTGATAACTTAGATATTTCTTCTAGATCATTATCATAATCAAAAAAGACTGCATTATCTCCAACTTTTACATCATCTACATCAGTTACATCTACCATACACATATCCATACAAATATTTCCTACAATAGGACACTTTTTACCATCTATTACTACATTTAATTTATTTGATAATAGTCTACTTATACCATCTGCATATCCGATTTTTAAAACAGCTATTTTCATTTTAGGCTTTGCTAAAAAAGTACCATCATAGCCTACTTTTTGGTATTTTTTCACATTATTTATATGTATTATTGGTACTTCAAGTTTCAATATTGGTTTAGTATTTTTTGTATAACCATAAAGCATTAATCCAACTCTGATATGTGTATAATTTATACCAATATCTTTATTAGAGAAATTTTCAGTACCATCAGAATTTAAAATATGTATATACTTAAATTTTAATTTTCTACCAAACAAATTTAATGTCTTTTTAAATTCATCAAACTGTAATTTAGTATATTCATCATCACTACCAGCACAAGATAAATGTGTATATATTCCTTCTATTTCTATATTTTTTAAATTAAGAATAAACTCTATATTTTTCCTCAATTCATAATATGAAAATCCAAGTCTTGTCATTCCAGTCTCAACTTTTATATGCAATTTTGCTTTTTTGCTTATAGATTTTGCAACCATATCTATATCATTAATATTTTCTATATTAGATACTGACATAGATATATTATTTTGTATAGCATCTTTTATCTCATCACCAATACACGGTGATGTAACAAGTATCTCTCCTTTTATTCCATATTCTCTTAATCTTATTGCTTCTTCTATATTTGCTACTCCAAAGAATTTTACTCCAAACTCTTGAAATAGCATAGCCATATTTTTGTCTCCCACACCATATGCATTAGCCTTTAACATAACAATAATATCTTTGTCTTTTCCAATCTTATTTTTTATGTATTCTAAATTATATTTTACATTTTTTTTATTTATATGTAGAGTTGCTTTCATAAAAAAATCCTCACTTTTTTCACAACATTTCCAATGTGTAAATTTTGATTTATATATTAAGATATGTTATAATATTAACACTTATATAATCATTATACGTAATATTTTATCTTTTTGCAACATATATTAAACTACAGTGTTTTTTTTAAATCCACACTAAATTCACAAGAATAGGAGTATATAATGAATAAGAAAAACTATGTAAAATTAAACAATAATAATAGACATTTATCATTAGGAAACTTATTTAGAATTTTAAAAGAAGAAGCAAATAATAAAAACTTTACAATACAATCGGAAATATTTTGTATATTGTTTGATATTGACTCTATATCTGATACAACAGTTAATAACTATTGTACAGGAGTCCGTGCTATAAATTCAAAATATAAAAGCATATATGTAAACTGGAGAAATAAATATAAAAAAGATGAGACAATATTTAAAGATATTATTTTAAACATAATAGCAACTATAGACAGTAAAAATGTATTCATAACTAAAGATTATTTTAAACAATCATTAGATGTAATTAATAATAATCAAAAATTTTATAAAGTATGTTTAAGACTGTACAATATATCTAAAAATGATTTAGAAGTTACTAACGAATTCTCTTCACTTTTAAAAAAATTACTAGATACAAAAAATTTATATAAATTTTTCATAGAAGTATTATTTTTTGTAATACTAGATAAAAAGCAACCAGTATATATTGAAGATAAATTTATGGATACTCTTGATGATTTTTTATACTCATCTGAAGTATCATCAGATGATGCTATAGACTTTGTAACTGTACAACTTAAAGGAGGTCTTTGGTCAATAAGAGGAATACATGAACTTGCCAAAAAAGGAAATCCATATGCATGCTTTGAAATGGGATCACTAGAGCTTTATGGACAGGTAGCTGGATATCCTAGATATCAAGAAAGTTTTGAATTTTATAAAACTGCTGCCAAAAAAAATCATCCAAATGCAATATGGGCACTCGGACATTTATACTACAATGGATTTGTAGGTTCAAAATCTAGAGATGATATGAAAAAAGCTTTTATGTACTTTAATAAAGCAAGAAAAGTAAATTGCATTGCAGCAATTAATAGTCTCGGAACAGTATATAAAGAGGGTAATATTCCTTTTATAAAAAAAGATCTTAAAAAAGCTAAAAAAATGTTTGAATTTGCAGCAAATAAAAATTATATATATGCCTTTAATAATTTAGGAAAAATGTATGAAGATGAAGGAAATTATTCTAAAGCTATTTCATTATATAAGTCTTCAGCCTCACAAGGTGATAGTTGGGCTTCAAATAAACTAGGAGAGATTTATAGATTAGGTCTTGGTACAAAAAAAGATTTAAAAAAAGCTTTTGAATACTATACACAAGCTACTCAAGCTACAATATACTCTATATGCTTTTGGTCAAAATATAATCTGGCACACTACTTTTATGAGATTGGTGTACCAGAAATTAATATATCAAAAGATATTAACAAAAGCATTAATCTACTTGAAGAATGCACAAAACATGGTATATACAAAGCATGTGAAGATTTAATATTCATATATTATGATTTATATATAGAAACTGCAAATAAATCTTTACTTGAAAAATGTGAATACTATGCAAATCTATACCTATCTAAAAATGAATGTAATGATAAAACTGTTGATTTGATAAACAATAAGTTAAAAGAAATACATAGCAAGCAAAATAAAAAAATAATTATAAAAAAATAAGCACTTATTAGAAGTGCTTTATTTATTTTCATTAACATACCACCTTGCAAATTCTTGAAGTGATGATCCTGTAGCTTTTCTTCTTTGAATCATTTCTTCTTCAGATAGCTCAGATAAAGTTTTTGTTAAATCAAAGCTATCTTTATATATATGCCATAAAGGACTCCACTGATCTTTTTTATCTATTCCTTTATATTCATTTGCCAGAATTCCCTTATGTTCATAGAAAAAATACTTTATTTCTTTTCCGTCATAGTATGCAACACATTCTTTAAATGAACATTTTCTGTTTTCTTTGCCTCTCATTGCATCTAGTATTCCATTTACTCCAAGTGTATCTAACGCAAAATTTACAAATGCTCTTGGAAATCCATTTAATGCTTCTATATAAAATCCCGAGTCCATTGCAATACACGGATGTTTTACTAAATTATATGCCTGCATTACCTTTTGCTTTGCAATCTCTTGAATATCATCTGTCCTAGGCTCAATTAACTCATGATTATATGGTTCAACCTCTATGTCTAAATCGCCTAAATATTGTTTTGCAGAAGCTATTTTTCCCTTATTTGTTGTAACAAATGTAATTTTCTTCATTTTATTTCTCCTCTTTTATAATCTCAAGTGGTGTATAGTTTGCCATAAGTCTTTTAAATCCAGAGCCATCAAACATAATCTCAAGCTTAAAGTCATCGCCTTCTGGCTCAATATTTTCTATTGTTCCTATTCCAAATTTTTTATGTTTAACTTCCATTCCAACTTTGTATTTAGGTGTTGAATTAGTCTTTACTTGATTACTTCCTGCTAAATTTTTTAAAAACGAATCAACACTAACACCAATATTAGGTCTTATTTTTCTTTCAACATTTTCACTTACTCTATTTCTATTAGATAAATATGTTTCAACTCTTTTATATTCATTATCCAACCACATATTCGTATTGTTTTTGTTTCCCTTATTTTCTTTGTTTTCTAATGAACTTTCACTTAATAAGCTATCTGGTATTTCATCGATAAAGCGAGATGGAGTCGAATATGTAGTTGAGCCATATAATGTTCTTTTTTTCGTATTAGTTATAAATAAATGTTTTTTAGCTCTTGTAATAGCAACATAGCATAGTCTTCTTTCTTCCTCTGTTTGTGAGTCCTCTTCTATAGAGCGTTTTGAAGGAAATAGTCCTTCTTCCATTCCCACTAAAAATACATTATCAAACTCTAGTCCTTTTGCACTATGCATTGTCATAAGTGTAACCGCATCAGTTGACTCATCTAAATTATCTACATCTAATACTAATGCAATACTATCTAAAAAATCTCCAAGCGAATTTTCTGCATTTTCATTTTCAAATTCAATAGCTACACCAATAAATTCCATTAAGTTATCAAATCTTATTTCTGTCTCTTTAGTTCCTTCTAAATTTAACATATCTTCATATCCAGAATCTTTTAAAGTCTTTTTAATAAGCTCTGAAACCTTAATTTTATCTTTCTCTTTAATTAATTCATTTATCATATCTCTAAATGCCATTATATTTCCAGCACTTCTAAGTCCAACTAAGTTATTGCTATCTTGTATTAACTCAAAAATCGATACCCCTTTTTCAGTGGCTATCAAATCCAACTTATCTACTGCAGTATCACCTATGCCTCTTTTAGGCTCATTAATTATTCTTTTTAAAGCAATATTATCATTTACATTTTGTATCAACTTCAAATAGCTAATTATATCTTTAATTTCTTTTCTTGCATAAAACTTTATTCCTCCAACAAGCTTATATGGAGTTCCAGACTTCATAAATACCTCTTCTAGCACACGTGCCTGAGCATTAGTTCTAAATAATACTGCAAAATCTGAATATTTTTCATTTTCTTTTCTACAAATATCATCTATTTCATCTACAACATATTCAACTTCTTCATACTCATTATTTAATGTTTTATACTCTATTTTATCTCCTTCTTCATTTTGTGTCCATAACTGCTTGTCTATTTTAGATTTATTATTTTTAATAACTTCATTTGCAGCATTTAAAATATTTTTTGTACTTCTATAATTTTCTTCTAATTTTATTATCTTAGCATTTGGAAATTCTTGTTCAAAATTTAAAATATTAGATATATCTGCGCCCCTAAAGCCATATATACTCTGTGATTCATCTCCAACAACACAAATATTGCCTGTAGCAGAAGATAACATACTTATTAATAAAAACTGTGTTTTATTAGTATCTTGATACTCATCAACTAAAATATAGTTAAATTTATTTTGATAATATAAAAGTCTATCTGGATTCTCTAAAAAAAGTTTTACTGTAAGCATAATTATATCATCAAAATCTATAGAATTATTCTTTTTAAGTGTTGTCTGATACATATTGTAAACTTTAGCTATTTCTTCTTTTCTAAAATCTCCCATTGCATCTTTTTGATATGCTACTTCATCTTTCATAACTTCTTTAGCTTTGCTTATTTCAGACTTTATAAGTCCAACGGGATATACTTTTTCATCTATATTGAGTTTTTTCATAACTTCTTTTATAACTTTTTCCTTATCAATCTCATCAAATATATTAAAATCTCTTGTATACCCTAAAAGTTCAATTTCTCTTTTTAATATTCTTACACAAACAGAATGAAATGTACCAAGCCACATATCATTTGATACTTGTCCAACAAGTGCTTCTACTCTTTCTTTCATTTCTTTTGCTGCTTTATTTGTAAACGTAATAGCAAGTATTTGCCATGGCTTAACAATTTCTTTTTCAAGTAAATATGCTATTTTATATGTTAATACTCTAGTTTTTCCAGAGCCAGCTCCTGCAAGAATTAATAATGGTCCTGCCATATATTCAACTGCTTCTTTTTGTTTATCATTTAAATTTTCCAATAATTCACTCATTTATAATACCCCTTTATAATTCTAAAATTCCACCATAATCTATAACATCTAATCCTTTAAAATCTATTATTTTTAGTTTTCTATCAGTTATAAATTTTCTGATTTTTTCTTCTTTATCTATTTTATTTAAATCTCCAAATATAATAATACTATTTCCTATTCTTCCTATAGCCCCACCAATAAATCCTGTCATATTACTATAATTATTATATTCATCTTTTAACTTTATGTCTGGAACATAATCTAAAAGCAATACACTAATGTTATTAGCTTTGAGTTTTTCTGCAATTTTTTTATCGGATGTAATAACACTATTATCATCTATCACTGCTATTGAACAATTTGAATATCCTTGTTCAACATTTATTAATTCATATCCATTATCTTTCAATAATCTTAACACATTTTTATCTGTATATTTAAAATTATGTATTGCATACTTTCCTACAATACATACGTTATACTTTATATCTTCTGGATAATTAATACCAACTTTCTCTTTACCAGATATAATATTATACTCACTATTTTTAATTAAAAAAAGTAGATCTTCATATTTGCTTTTTTCAACAATTAAATTATCTCCAATTTTAGTTGTAAAAATATCCACATGAGATGATATTTCTGGATATACATTTTGAGATTTATTTATGCTAATAAGTTTATAACCTAAATATTTTAACATATTTTTTTCTATATTTCTCATTCTGCAGTCTATTAAAATATATTGCATAATACATCCATCCTTTTTTATATAAATTTTTTCAAATAAAACATAACCTAATTTCTAATTTATTATATCAAAAAAAATATAGTATTTCAATTATGAAACACTATATTTTTTTGTTACTAAATAGCCATTGTACCTCCAGGTGTGTCTAACAAAATATATATCTTTTCTTCCTGTAATGTATCAGCATTTATATATACCAAAAACTCTTTATCATCTATATTACCTTTAAATTCATATGCTAATACCTCATCCTTAGAATCTGTAGGTATTATGCAAAGTCTTTGAGTCTCAATATTTAGGTCTTGGTATAATTTTTCTCGTGCCTCTTCAATACTCTTACTAGGAGATATATTCCTTTCTTTATGATTATATATATATCCATTAGCTTCAAAAGTCATTATTTCTCCTGTATCTAAAGCGACTTTAACTTTTATTAAATCTGAATATATAATTACATTCTCTTGAAGTGCAGCAAAAGATATTGTTACCATATTCTCTCCTTTAAGATAATATGTTGGTGTTATATCATATATACCAAGCCTATTCATAAAATCTTGTGCATATTGTTTTGCTTGTTCTATATCAATATTTTCTTCTTCAGCTTTTCTATCTGATACTATTTGATAGATTCTTCCATCATCTTTTGTTACATATATAGTTTTTAATGTGTCATTTCCTTCTAGTTTTGCTTCATATATATAAAGTGGAATTTTTCCATCTTGTTCTTCTTTAAACGTAATCTCAGTTATATTTAATTTTTCTTTTAAATTATTTTCTACTTCTTGACTAGATAAAATATTCCCTGTCAAAAAACTTGGCTCCATTTGCAATATATGATCCGAAAATGCACCATCATATATTAACCCTTCATATTCTGTAAATGTCTTTCCAATTTTATTTACACTAGATAGCTCTTCTTCAGCCTGAGATGTTTTTATTTTTTCATCTCCTATCTCTTCTAATTCATCCCATTTGATATTTTTATTATTTAAATCATTATATATTTCTTCCGTAACATTAGATAGATCATATATCTTAGCATAAATAGTATCAATTTCCTCCTTATAATCTGATATATTCTCACCATTTATAATATTTCTCATAAGAGAATATGAAAAATCACTTACTTGTGTTAAAAACTTAGAGACATTAGATATACTGTTTGCAGAAAAAGGTAATATATCTAAATTAGATTTAGCACTATTAGCTTTAGCAAATATACTTGCAAGTGTAGTTAGTGTATATGTATCATTACTTGTGATTTTTAATTTAGCTATTTCGTTTTCTACATTATTAACATTTGCAACAAAATCATACATACTCCTATTATATCCATCTTGTACTAGTTGTTTTTCTATCTTAAATTGCTTTAATAATACCATAGTTCCGAGTATTATTAATGAAAATATACTAAAAAATAAAATTCCAAGTTTCTTCTGACCTAATTTTCTTTTAAAATCTATTATCTTCTTTTCAAATTTTTCAAACATAGCTATTCCTCCACTGCAAATACATGCTTTCCAATGGTCGTTAATGTTTTAAGAGAAAATAGCCATTTGCTTTTGGTCTTAGATGGATTATAAAAATACAATGCACCATTTGTTGGATCAACACCATTCATAGCATCTTGTGCTGCTTTGTACACAGTTGATTCTTCATCTATAGGTACATCAAATTGCCCATCTGTAACACATGAAAACTGCCCATTTTGATATATTACTCCTGCAATAGTATTTGGAAAAGACGGATCTTTTACCCTATTCATTATTACTGCACCAACAGCTACTTGACCTATATATGGTTCTCCTCTTGCTTCACCATTTATTAGACGAGCAAGAAGCTCTACCATATTATCTCCAGATGCTTTGTTAGTAGATATTGAGCTTTCCACTTTTTGCGTTTGAGCATATACTACTACTATTGTATATATAAAAAACATAACAAAAAAAAGACATGCTATATATTTTTTCTTCATAATCTTCACCTTTAAATATTTTGAGTTATAAAGATAAAAAATATACAACATGCTAAATTTATCTATTTTATATAAAAAATCCAATAAAAATTAATAGTATAACACCAGGTACACCAAATATTCCAGCAATCAATGCAGTTATTATATTAAAAGGAATTGTTATTCCTATAGCTCCACCAAAAGTATTGACTAAATAAATCATTATTATACCTAAACCAACATTTATAGCAAGTTTTATAATCTTTTTTATAGGCCATGCTAGCAATTTTGCTACTATAATTACAGCAATAGCCGCAAATATTAAAACTATATACTCAGTCATATGTATACCCCCTAAACTATATAATTCTTACTATATCTTTATATGTTACAAATACTGTTAGCAATAATAGTAATCCAAGTCCTATATATGATACTGCAAGTTCAACTTTTTCAGATACTTTTCTTCTTGTAATACATTCTATAAGTACAAGTAATATTTTTCCTCCATCTAGAGGTGGGAAAGGTAATATGTTTGCTACACCAACAGCCATACTAATCATTGCCATTAAGAAGAAGAAATTTAAAACTCCTTGACTCTTTGAAACTACTTCTCCTATTCCAACTATTCCAGACATATTATCTAAAGATACTTTACCAGTAAATAAATCCGCATATGAACCTACTATACTTTTAATATTTTCAACTGTTTCTATAAAAGCATATGATATATTTGATTTTGTTGTTGCAATACTTGCTATACCCAAATCAAATACTTCTGTTGCCTCTGGTACAACACTAAAATCTATTATTTCATCTCCTCTTTGCACCTTTACTATTACTTCTTGTTCAGGTTTCTTTTCTATTTCATTTACTACACTAATAGCATCTGGTGTTGATACATTATCTACAGATAAAATAATATCGCCAGCTTTTATTCCAACTTCTGTAGCACTTGTTCCTGCTCCAGTTAGTTCTACAACATTTGTCTGATTTCCTTCATCATCTACTTTAAAACTTATACCAATCTTTCCTTCTATTCTTCTAGCATTCTCTACAGTAGCAGTGTATATTTGACCATCTCTTTCATATTCTACAGTTATATCATTTGATTCTCCACTTAGTCTATAATTAGAAATTTGTGAATATAATTCTACTTCTTTTCCATTTATAGATTTTATTATATCCCCGGGTTGTAATCCAGCATCCTCTAAAACAGAATTTTCAGTAAGCGATGTAATTTGAGTTGTAGCAACATTTCCTGGTAAATATACTACTAAAAATACAATTGTTGCTAAAATAAAGTTAAATATTACACCCATTGAAAGAATAATAATTTTTTCAAATGCATTCTTTTTTTGATATGAGGATTCACTTACTTCTTCCCCATCTGTTGCCTCTTCTCCTTCGATAGCACAATATCCACCAAGAGGTATCCATCTTAAAGAATACATAGTACCTCTAAACTTTTTCTGTACAATTTTTGGTCCAAATCCAATTGCAAATTCATCTACTCCAACTTTCAATAGCTTACTTGCTAAAAAATGTCCAAACTCATGAACAGTAGCTACTACTACAATTATTGCAAGTAATTTTACTATAGTTATTAAAAAAGTTATCAATTTTTTTACCTCCCTTTATACTTTATATTAAATTAAATAAATATATAAATGCGTATAATATAGGTGCTATAAACATAACACTATCAAATCTATCTAAAATACCACCATGTCCTGGCATTAGTTTACTAAAATCTTTTACACCACAAAATCTTTTTATAGAAGATGCAGCTAAATCACCAATCTGACCTACTATACTCAAAACTAATCCCATAATCGCTATTAATATTATATTAAAATTAGTATTAAAATATGTATTTGTTATTACTGCAACTATACTACATACAATAACAGAACCGATAATTCCAGCAATTGAGCCTTCAATACTTTTTTTAGGGCTTACAACTTCTGACAATTTATGCTTTCCAAAGCGTGATCCTATCTCATATGCGAATGTATCTGTAGAGATAGAACTTGCAAATGCGAGTATAACAAAAATTCTGCCATGAGGCATTAAAAATAATAATTTAATAAATGAAAATAAAAACGGAACATATATTATTGAAAAGAAAGTAATAATTAAATCAATAATATTTACTTTTAATTTCTTTATAACTATATAAGAAAACATAATAACAAGTAAAACTGGAATCGAGATTGCAATAATGTTAACTTTAGTTAGTACGTCTATATTGGCTCCTAATAATAAAGTTCCTAAACAGCCTATATATCCAATTATAGAAATTGGATTATATCCCTTAGTTTTAAAACATTTATTATATTCATATACTCCTATAATAGATAGTAATAAAACAAACACTGAATCTACTATAGCATTATTTAAACACAACACTAATATTAATACTACCATAAAGACAAATCCAGATGTTAATCTTTTAACGCTTTCTCTCAATTTAAAAACCCCTTACTTTTTTTATACTTCCATTACCTCTTTTTCTTTTTCAGTAATTACCTTTTCAACTTTATCTATATATTTATCTGTTATTTTTTGTATTTTTTCTTCTGCAGCTTTTAGTCCATCTTCTGTCATTTCGCCACTATTTTTTAGTGATTTAGCTTCATCTATTCCATCTCTTCTTACATTTCTAATAGCAACTTTTGCGTCTTCACCTAATGCCTTTACATCTTTTACAATTTGTCTTCTTCTTTCCTCATTTAATTCTGGAAATGTAAGTCTTACACTATTTCCATCATTTATAGGATTAACTCCAAGTTCTGCTACCTGTATAGCTTTTATTATTGGTCCAAGTAAAGATCTGTCCCATGGAGTTATTAATAATTGTCTTGCTTCTGGTACAGATATAGCTCCTATTTGATTTAATGGAGTCTGTACACCATAGTACTCTACTGTTACTTTATTTAATATTGCAGGATTTGCTCTACCTGCTCTTATTGCTGCTAATTCATCACATAAATAATCAACAGCCTTTTGCATTTTTTCTTCTAATTGATCATATTCCATAATTTTTTAACTCTCCTTTAAATTTGCTCATAATATAATTATACATTAAAAATAGAAAAAAGCAATAATTAATAACCATACAAATATTGATTTCTTCTTTTTTTAAATTTTACAACTTTGTTTCTAATATATTCCTCTAGCTTATCCATAAATTCATCCGCTTTAATTTCCTTTTGTGCCACCATTGTAAGCCCTTTCTCCCAGCTAGCTGTAAGCTCCGGATTTAATAAATCTGGCATAGTTTTTGATACTATCTCATAAACTGATTCTCCTCTTTTAGTAGGAGTCAAAATTTGTGTTTTTTTATTGGTAGAAATATAATCTATTCTTTCCAATTTTTTTATAATTTCTGCTCTAGTTGCACTTGTACCTATTCCACTCCCCTTTATTTGCTCCCTTAACTCTTCATCTTCAATCAGTTTTCCTGCATTTTCCATAGCTAGTATCATAG